>JAHDCM010000075.1:0-8083 GCA_020629895.1 Bacteroidota bacterium | reverse complement strand
TTTATGAAACCTGTGAAATCTTTAACATCTCTCGTGCCTCCTCCACAGTTGCCACCTCTCGCCCCATCATACGCGCCAATTTCACGCCCCACTCTACACACTCTCCATTCGACTTCGCCATTTCGTTATTAGGTAAATAGAAATTATCTTCTAGTCCGACGCGAAAGTTGCCACCCATTGTACAGGCAACAGCCGCCAATTGCCATTGCTTACGACTAATCCCAATGACCTGCCAATAAGCTCCTGCGGGAACCTGTTTGATTTGATGGATTAGATTTTCGGTGGTAGCGGGAATGCCGCCTAGTACGCCCATCACGAGGCTATAACAGGCATTTTCTGGAATTAAGCCCATATCACGGAGCGGTTCGGCATTGCGGATGTGTCCTGTGTCAAAGCATTCCATTTCGGGAGTAGTACCTGCTTCGGTCATTGCTTTGACGAAAAATTGCATGGTATCGAAAGAGTTTTCGAAGACGGCATTCCAGTAAAATTGTTTGGCTTTTTTGGAATAGATGGCATAGTTCATACTCCCCATATTGAAGGCTGCCATATCGGGTTTGAGGGCTTTGATGTGTTGAATACGGTCTTCATTGGGAATACCAATAGCACCTGTGGAATAGTTGATGATCACATGGGGGCAACGCTTACGCACTTCGTCATGAATTTGCTCGAATACTTCGAGTCGCCAACTAGGTATTCCATTATCTTCTCGCGCATGGATGTGAACGATACTGGCTCCAGCATCTACGGCTCGTTTGGCTTCCTTTCCTAGTTCCTCTGGGGTATAAGGAATGTAAGGACAGTGGCTGCGGTTAGTGGCAGCCCCCGTTAAAGCAGCGGAAAGAATGAGTTTTTTAAATGGCATAGGTATTTTTTTTAATTTTTAGTAATAAGTAACCCGCTTCTACATTCGTTCCTTCTTGGACATAGACTTCCTCAATCGTTCCATCTTCTGTGGCTTCAATCGTATTTTCCATTTTCATAGAAGATAAAATAACGAGTCCTTGTCCTGCTTTCACTTCTTGTCCTGCTTCTACTAACACCTTAATGATTTGTGATGGCATAGGAGTTTCATAACCTCCTTTTATTTTATGGGCTTGCTTAATCGGGAAGCGTGCTTTTTCAGCAAGCCGAGTACTTCCAAATTGTTCATTTTGAATAAAATAATCTTGTTGATGTTGTGCTATTTCAAAGCTTTGTTGTATTCCGTTTATTTCTAAACGAGTAGTTGCTGAATTAGCCATTATTAATTTTACTACATAGTTTGCCTCCCCTATCATAAAAGAGAATGAATCATTTTCAAATCGGTATTTCACTACTAATTCCTCCTCCCCTATTAAGTAAATGGTTTGTTGTGGAGCATCAAAATTATTGCGCCAACCAGAAGGAATATTTCGCAAAATGGTACGACTATCCTCTCTTTTTTTCCAATCAGATAAACATGCTGCGATAGCTGCCAAATGTTTTGCCTGTTTAGGTTTATGTGTTAATGTCTCTAAGTTGATTTTATTTTTTATAAAATGAGTATCATAGTTTCCTGTTTGGAAATCAGGGTGTTCTAGGAGTTGTAATAAGAAATTTTGATTGGTGGTCATTCCTAAACACACCAAATTGCGGAGAACGTACTGCATTTTACGATGAGCCGCTTGACGACTCTCATCCCATACAATAAGTTTGGCAATCATAGGGTCGTAAAAAACAGCGATTTCAGAACCGCTTTCAATAGCTGTCTCTACTCGTAAACCTTCTACATCTGGCACTTCAAATCGTTGAATGGTACCTGTTACAGGTAAAAAATCATTACTAGCATCTTCGGCATATAAGCGACACTCAATGGCATATCCTTTTCCTTCGACATCTGCTTGTTTGATACGCAATGGCAGCCCTTGTGCGGATTCGATTTGTAATTGCACAAGATCTAAGCCTGTAATTTCTTCGGTAACGGGATGTTCTACTTGTAGACGAGTATTCACTTCCAAGAAATAGAAATCTTTCGTTTTATCATCAAAGATAAACTCAACGGTGCCTGCATTATCGTAATTTAGGGCTTTTGCAGCTTGTACAGCTGCTTCACCCATTTGACTTCTTAATGCTTCTGTCAATACAGGTGAAGGACTTTCTTCGATTACCTTTTGGTACCTTCGTTGAATACTGCATTCTCGTTCTAGGATATGGATCGTATTGCCGTGTTGATCTCCAAAAATTTGGAACTCGATATGACGGCCTGAAGCGATATACTTCTCAATAATCAATTCATCATCACCAAAAGCACTTTGAGCTTCTCGTTTGGCGGCTTGTATAGCCTCCTCAATTTCCCCTACTTCTTTTACAATTCGCATTCCTTTTCCGCCGCCACCTGCCGTAGCTTTGAGAAGTACAGGAAAACCAATTTCTTTGGCAGCTTTGGTCAGTGTTGCTACGCTTTGGTCATCTCCTTGATAACCAGGTACAACAGGCACCTTATATGCTTGCATTAAACGCTTCGCCTTCGACTTAGAACCCATCGCATCAATGGCTGCTGGATTAGGGCCAATAAATATAAGTCCTTCCTCTTGACAGCGTTGAGCAAAGCTTACATTTTCAGATAAGAATCCATACCCTGGATGAATGGCATTGGCTCCTGTATTTTTGGCGGCTGTAATAATTTTATCTTGATCTAAATACGACGCAGTAGGGCTACTTTCTCCAATGTGTACGGCTATATTCGCTTGTCTTACATAAGGTGCGTTTCGATCTGCATCACTAAATACAGCTACGCTTTTAATGCCCATTTTTTGGCAAGTGCGAATAATGCGGGAAGCTATTTCTCCGCGGTTGGCGACTAAAATAGTATGTATTGGGTTGGTCATATTCTTTTTTTTGAAGGAGTCAGGTTTCAGGAGTCAGAAATTGGAAGGTAATGATACAGTTGTTCTAAAAAATCACATTCTAAACACCCCATATCCATCTGCTCCTTTAATTGGTTGGCTATACACAACAGCCAGTACAATACCCAGATAATTTCTAGTTTCACGAGGATCAAGGATACCATCATCCCATAGTTCGGAAGTCGCATACCAAGCCGAGGACTTTTTTTCCGCCTCTGCAATTAACATGGCTTTAAGCATTTCGGCTTGCTCTTCATTATACGGAATGCCTGATTTTTTGGCGGCTGCCCGTTGGATAATTTCCATCACCCCTGCTAGTTGTTCAGAACCCATAACCCCCACTTTGGAGTTGGGATAAGAAAATAAAAAACGGGGATGGTAAGAACGTCCATTCATACCATAGTTACCTGCTCCATAAGAAGAACCGATCAATAATGTAAGATGCGGCACCTCACTATTAGAAACGGCATTAATAAGTTTGGCTCCATTTTTAATAATCCCCCCTTCCTCATAGGCTTTCCCCACCATATAGCCTGTGGTATTATGCATAAAAAGAAGCGGAATATTATTTTTATTGGAGAGTTGGATGAATTGAGTGGCTTTATTGGCAGATTCTGAAAAGATGACCCCGTTATTAGCCAAGATACCCACAGGATAACCATGAATTTTACCCCAACCTGTTACCATTGTATTCCCGTATTCTGCTTTAAATTCGGAAAACTCGGAACCATCCATAATCCGCATAATGAGTTCACGTGCATCAAAAGGCGTTTTGATATTAGGAGGTACTACCCCTAGTATTTCATCTGCGTTATAAAGAGGTTCTTTCACTTCAATAGGTGGTACTAAGTGTGGTGTTCCAGTATCCACAATTTCCATCAGTTCGCGGGCAATACGAATACCATCGCGTTCATCTTCTGCTAGGTAATCGGATACTCCTGAAACGCGGCTATGCATTTCTGCCCCTCCGAGTTCTTCATCGGTAGCGACTTCGTTGGTGGCCATTTTGACGAGTGGCGGCCCTGCCAAAAACACCTTTGCTGCATTTTTTTGGAAAATGGAGAAGTCAGACATTCCAGGTACATAAGCTCCTCCCGCAGTCGCATTTCCAAAGACAATAGAAATAGTAGTCAAACCTGCTTTAGAGCGTCGAGTAATTTGACGGAAGCTCTCCCCTCCATAATTGAAAATTTTGTCTTGATCAGGCAAATTTGCTCCTCCACTTTCTACGAGGTTGATGGTAGGGAGGCGATTTTCGAGGGTAATTTCGCCAATACGCAAAGCTTTAAAGGTTGTAGCAGCATCCACAGAACCACCTTTGCGCGTACCCACATTAGAGTTGATCATACACAATTTGCCTGACACAATTCCGATACCCGATACATTCGTCCCTCCTGCTCCGAAGCTCCCTTTCTTTTGCATACCTGCTAATGGCAATAATTCAAGAAACGGGCTGTCTTTGTCTAGCACTAATTCTAAGCGTTCGCGCGCCAACATTTTCCCGCGCTTTCTTGCTCGGTTGATATGCTTTTCTTTCCCTTGAAAACGACTTTCTGCTAGGTGTTTTTCGAGCTTTTCAAGGAGCTTGTACATTCCCTCGTAATTGTCCTTAAACTGCTGACTATTGGGATTTATTTTGGATGTGAGTGATTGCATAGCTGTTGCTTAGAATGGTATTAATTCGGTCAAATCGGTATCAAATGACTTGCCTAAATTGTTATAATAATCTTCTCCAAAAAATTGCTTGAAGGATTGAATTCCTTTTTCGGTAAAATGAGGAATCAGAATACTCCAAATCATTTTTTCTCCATCTTCCACCGTTTTTTCGCCTCGTATAATTTGCTGTGACAACCAATAGAAAGTGAGCATCCAAGTGGTGAAAGCAATATTGTGATACATACCAGCTACAGGTTCAGGACGCATGTTCCCCATTTTTATAGAAAAGGCAATTCCAGCTTTATTATCAGCAATGGTTTGTTGGGTTAATTCTCGGAATTTCTTTTTAATGGTTGGATGCTTTAGTACGTGTGTATCTAGGAAGATAAAGGCGTATTTTTTTTGAAAACGATAGTATAATTGTACTTCATTATGCAGATTTTCAAAGGATGGAAATTGACGTGATTTATGGCGTTCTATTTGGAGCTTCGTCCACATTTCATTGGCAATAGCCTCAAGTAGGGCATCTTTGTCTTTAAAGTGATAGGTTAAATTACCACGACTTATTCCTATCTCTTTGGCCAACTGAAAAAGCGTTGTACTTCCATAACCTTCTCGGTTAAAATGCCTAATGGCTGTATCTATTATTTTTTGTTGAGTAGTCACGAAGGTAATTGAGAAGTCGAATAAAATTAGTCACTAATGACTAAAATTTGGTCAAAAATACATAAATATTTGATAAAAGGGAATAATTGGGTTTTTATTTTTTGGGCGTATCCAAGCTGCAATGCGGCCCAACCTACAAAGTCCAAGCGAAAACGCTTGGACTAGCCCTCCTATCGCACTGCCGCTTGGTCGGGCTATTCGCTTATAGTTGTCTTGTAGAAAAGGGGTTCGGCTAATACCCCTAGCAGTGTCTTCCGCTGTCAGCCCTGCTAGGGGTAGCCTCACGACCTTTCTACTTCGCCAAGCTACCGCTACTATCCCTTACGCTTAAAGACGTTTGAACGATTGACGTGCGACAAGCGGACTTTTGTTGCTCATTATACATGATTAATTTTACACCGATATAACGCTTAGAACATTTATTTTTACCGTCTGTTATTTATGTATCTTTGTGCATTCAACTAGTATCAACATCCATTTTTTATAAAAAATATGCGTATAACAACTAAAAAACAGGCATTTGAGGCATTAAAAACCGAACAAGACCAAATGCCAAGAGAAGCGATCCAATTTTTGTATGATCATGCTCCTGATCCTGATATTACACAACAAATTATTGCTGCTTTTAAGCTTGCTCTAAATCAGATGGAAAATTACGATCGTGATCGTCATTTTTTTAAGCCTCATCCCATTTGGTATGCGATTGTTGCTGAAGCACATCTTTCAGAAGCATTGCTAGATGCCATTATTGATGTAGGAAGGAGTGAAGAAGAATTGAGTGATTTATTTTGGGAACAAGTCGTTTATTTGGTAGGTGCCTTATGTGACCAATACCCCGATCTTGCTACGGAGCGTTTTTTGGAAGCTATATTAGAAGCAGCCGCTAAAGAAGGGACATTGGCAACCCATTACCCATTACTTTATTTTTCCACTTGCATTTCCTACTGTCAAGAAAAACATTATCCTATAATCCGTCAAATTTTATCTTGTAAAGAGGCCCATTTTCTTGATACACTGTGTGGGCATATTGCCGTAGAAGGGCATACAGCTCTTCGACCAGAAATAGAGGTACTGCATACCTATTTGGAGCAAAATTATCCCAATAGACATGAGACAAGTATTGCATTAGAAATATTTAATGACCCAACAACAGAAGCTATTGAAGACTATCAAGTAGAGTTTAAGACACGAAAGCAGTGGCAAAGTCATTATGAGAACTTTGAAAATAGAAATCAGTGGCTTTTTCATAAAATAAGCACTAAAGAAGAGGCATTTCAAAAGATTGAAAATTTTGATCCTAGCCTAATGCCTAGAGAGGCAATTCGTTTCTTATACAATCATGCTCCTGACCCAGAAATACAAGAAAGAGTCGTTTACCATATCCAAAATGCTTATAACGAGGCAGTTAATAATGATGAGTTTTATGGCTTAAAAGCAACTCCCTTATGGTATGCCATTATTGGCGAAAAACAACATTCAGAAGCCTTGATACAGCCTGTTATTGATTTATATCGTAAGGTTGACCATGTTAATGGAAAAGACTGGGATTTCTTGAATGAACAAGGGATGGTTTTGGTGGGGCGACTTTGTGAGGCTTATGGCGATGTGGCAGTTGATCAATTTTTAGCAGCAATTTTGGAAGATGTAAAAAATTTTCGTCCTGCTCAGAAAATAGCAATGGTAACCAACTTTACTACTGATTGTATTTTTTACACTTCTGAGAAACACTTTCCTATTCTTAAAGAAATATTGACTTATAAAGATTGCTCTGACATTCACGCTGTTTGTCGTACTATTGCAGATATGGAGTATAAGGCATTTATTCCTGACATAGGGCGGTTATATGCTTATTGGTTACGTAAAGAGCAGCGAGAAGGGCAAACAAGTTTTCTATCTACTGCAACAGAGTTGTCCGAATCATTTAAAGCCCTGAAAACAGGAAAATATGAATTTGAAGAATATAAAAAGCCACATTACCAACAGTGGAAACATTGGGAAAAGCATTACGATTCTTATGATAAACCTCAACAAAAACGTGGTACTGTTAGTCCAGAAATGCAGGCAGAAGCCTTCCATAAATTAATCATGGAGAACAATCCAGGTAAAGACCCTAATGTTGCTATACAAGAAACACTTGAGCGTTTTAAAAATATGGCAAAGCCAGCATCTCCTACCCAAGCTACTCATTCTTCTACCAAAAAGGTAAGTCGTAATGCGCCATGTCCTTGTGGATCGGGGAAGAAGTATAAACGGTGTTGTGGGAAGAAGTGAGAAATGTGCGATGTGCGAAAATTTTAAGTTAAGTAAAGATGAAAAAAGCATGTATAATGTGAGATGAAAGGATAATCAGCCTAGCCGCTGAAACTTGTTCACACTACCACCAGCGATGACGCTGGCGGCAGCCTCATTCAATCATTCAGGGCGACCACAAGGGATCGCCCCTACATTCACTCATTGTTTACCGCGTGAGGGATAATAGCGGTAGCTTGCCGAAATAGAAAGGTTGTGAGGCTTTTGCTGGCAGGGCTGACGAAGGAAGACACTGCCAGCAAATATAGCCGAACACCTTGTCTATGAGGCAACTACAAGCGGATAGCCCGACCTGTTTTTTTCTTTTTTGCCTGAAGTTCATACATAAACATAAGAACGGGCAAAAAAGAAAAAACAGGACACGCCCAAAGAGGTTGAGTGCTTGAAAGACTGAGGGGTTGAGGAAATTTAGTTTTTTAGCAGTTTTTGAGTGTACACTCCTTCTTTTGTTTGTACTTGCACGATATACATTCCTTTGGGTATATTTTGTAGTGGGATAGCTGTTTTTAGGGCATCACTTTGGATGGGAGCAATCACTTGTTGCCCTGTGAGGGTGTAGAGTGTGATTTGTAGTTCTTGTGGGG
>JAHDCM010000074.1 GCA_020629895.1 Bacteroidota bacterium | reverse complement strand
TAGAAAAGTCGTATATTTGCGGGTCGAAAGTAGTAGTTATTACTTTCCTAAGTAAAGAGGAAAGAATAAATTGCCCAATCTAACTACCTCTTTGCTAACAATACTACGTTGAAAAGCCTCACCAGAGCCTACGGCTATGCCTACGTTTTTCGCCTTGTCTTGTTAGCAAATAGTCTAGCAATATTTGATCAATTTATTTTTTCATCTTTACTAATCAACTTTGTCAAAAATTTACGTTTAATAATTTTAGTTTATTATGGCTCATCACAAATCGGCTAAGAAGAGAATTCGCCAGGATGCTAAGAAACGATTACATAATCGTTATTATAAGAAAACAGCGAGAAACGCAATTAAGAAATTACGTAGCACTGAAGATGCTAGTGAGGCAGGAGAAATGCTTCCTAAAGTAACTAGTATGATTGATCGGTTGGCTAAAAAGCATTTGATTCATAAGAAAAATGCGGCTAACTTGAAGTCTAAGTTAACGAAGCATGTCAATAAATTGTCGGCTTAATTTATTTTAAAAGCATTTATTTTGTAGGCTTTTTGCCTACTAGTTTTAGTATGTAAGAAAGCACATCTTTTGAAGGTGTGCTTTTTTTTTGGATTCATGCGGGAAAATGATGCTGTTCATAAGTCTTTCTAGTAGAAACATGATTAAAATGTAATACTATGAAAGAGATAAATTATGAGATACTGAATAGTATCAAGACATGGGCGGAAGAAGATCGTCCGCGCGAAAAATTGATCAATAAGGGACAGCACATACTTTCTGATGCAGAGTTATTGGCAATTTTAATTGGGTCTGGCAATGCGCAAGAATCGGCGGTGGCTTTGTGTCAGCGTGTTTTACAATCGGTGGGCAACAACCTGCATGAGTTGGGTAAAATGCGGGTGAGTGAATTACAAAAATTTAAGGGAATTGGTGAGGCGAAGGCGGTGTCGATTGTGGCGGCTTTGGAGTTGGGAAAACGCAGACAGGCTTCTCCTACTCAAAAACGAATTACGATTAGTTGTAGTCGGGATTGTTATATGATTTTTCAGCCACTTATTGCTGATTTGCCACATGAAGAGTTTTGGATATTGTTGTTGAATCGAGCTAATCGGGTACTTAGTAAGAAGCGGTTGAGTAGTGGCGGCATTGCGGGTACAGTTGCCGATAGTCGGTTGATATTCAAGGAGGCGATTGAGGCTTTGGCGAGTTCGATTATTGTTTGTCATAATCATCCTTCGGGTAATCGGAAGCCGAGTCATTCGGATATTCAGTTGACCGAAAAGTTGGTGAAGGCAGGTAAGTTGTTAGATATTGCGGTATTAGATCATTTGATTGTAACCGAAAATGGATATTATAGCTTTGCAGATGAGGGCATTATGTGATGTTGGGCCGATAGACGGCCCAACAGTTATTTTTTTAATCGGCTAAGATAATTTTGAGGGTTTGCTTGTGATCTGGACTTTCTATTTGTAAAAAATAGAGGCCAAGTGCCAGATCAAGTTTTCTACGATTCCATGTAAAGGCGTGTTTTCCTGTGGCAAGTGTTTGATCTAGTAATTGTACTTTTTCACCTAGCATATTGACTAAGGAAATGTTAATGGGGCTTGTTTTATTTAGCTCCACTTGCAAGTATAATTGGTCTTGAACTGGATTTGGATATGCCTTTATTTTATAATTTACCTGACTATCCTCTAGTCCTGTGGGCATGTTATTTTCTTCTTCTGGATTTTCTTCATTAGTAGGATTTTCTTCTTGCTCTTCTTCATTAGTAGGGTTCTCTTCTGGATTTTCTTCCTCTGAAGCATCTTGTGGGAATAAGGAAATAACTGCGGCATTCAAAATGGCTCGTTCTTTCCATTCTTCTGCTTCTGACTGAATAATGGCCACTAATCGGATATGTTGTAGATTCCAATCTTTATGTAAGGTTGTTTGATAGTTATAAGTAATGGTTTGATTGGGTGCTACGCTTTCGGGTATGCTATTCGCTGATCCCCATGCTCCTCCTAACGCTTCTCTTAATACATTGCGGTGTACATAATTGGGTATCGGATTTCCTGCTCCTCTGTATTGATGACCTTCATAAGTATTGAAGTAATTTACTTGTGCATATCCAGGTACATCTCTTGAGACACTATCTTCTACAATCCAGAGGTTCCAACGGTATTGTTTACTATGCTCTACGTTATCAAATATAGCCGAGAGATTAACCGATAATTCGCTATTGGCTTCATCAAAAGTAATATCTTCGAAAGAAAGTTGTACAGGTGGGGTTGCTGCTAAACGTTCAGCAATTTTTTCTTTGAGTGGTTCATATTCAAACGAAAATTGAACAAACTGTTGATCTGGAAAGTGGTAGCGATCTACTAGGAAGGTATTAACGCCTCCTCCTGTGTACACATCGCTGAGTTCGTCACTGGTAGGAATGGTCATGGGATCGTTGACATGTATATTTATGCCAAATAAGTTTTCTGCAAATTCTTGGTGTAATTTATCGTAGGTAACGCTTCCTTCGGGGCATAAACCACACCAAGAAGCGGTAAATTTTTCGAGAATAATGGTGCGACTTGTTTGACTGGATTGCGCCCAAAGCATTGTTTGGCTTGTAGCTAACAAACCAGTTAAAATTGCTACAAAAGTAATTAACCTTTTCATATCAGTTGAGCATAATTTGTAAATCCCTTTTCAAAAACAGGAGAAGGGGTATGTTAATTATGGCTAAATTTATGCCATAATTTATAACTTTACTTCAATTATAAAAATATGTAAGGGATATTACTCTAGGTCATTTTCTTGATCCATCACTCTCAATGTACCATTTGTAAAGCCATTGAAAGACACTCGGTCTTCTTCTTTAATGAGTGGTTGTCCTTCAATATGTAAAGGTAAACGCACAAAGAAGGTAGTTGTTTTATTTTCAGTAGACTCAAACCAAATTCGTCCATTAGCTCCTTCAATAATTCGTTTAGAAAGTGCTAAACCAATTCCCATTCCGGAGTTTTTGGTGGTAAAGTTGTGTACAAAGACCTTTTCTTTCTTGTCATGGCTAATTCCTACTCCATTATCAATGACTCCAATGACGATAAAGGTGCTTTTCTTTTTAATAGATACAATTATAATACCTTCTCGATTATCAGGGATCGCCTGAATTGCATTTTTGACCAAATTATTAAAAACACGAAGTATTTGTGAGCGATCTACAAATACCATACATTCTTCTTCGGGCAGGTATTTAAAGATTTTTACATTCTCGGTACCTTGATTTAAATCAACCACGTTGCTGATAATGTTATTAATATCAACAATTTCAGGGCTAGGTTCGGTCATTTTGGCAATGGCTGAAAAATCGGTTGCAATTCTGGATAATGCATCAATTTGTTCGATGAGGGTTTCGGAGGTTTTCATTGCAATATCCTTGACCCGTTCATCATTCCTATTAAAGGCATTTTGAAGGTGCTGTAAACGCAACTTCATGGCAGTAAGTGGATTGTTAATTTCGTGTGCTACCTGCCTTGCCATATCTTGCCATGCCGATTCTCGTTCAGAATGCCTCAAATTGGCGGCACTTTCGTCAAGTTTAACAATGGTATTATTATATTCCCTCCAAAGTCCAACAATTTCTTCTGATCCTGCAAACATTTCGGGTTTCACTGTTTCATTCTTCTGTCCTAGTCGAATTGTTTGTAATTTTTCTTTCAAAAGGGTTAATGGACGGGTAATATTATCTGCAATAAAGATTGCTAACGCACCACTGATGAGAAAGAATACGATGTACATATTCACCAAAGTAACGACGAAAGTTGACATTTCTTGCCTAAGTTCCTCTTTTTGGTCAAAATTAGGGATTCCGATATATGCCATTACTTTCGAATTATCGTCATTAATGGGTAGGTAAATGGCTTGATAAGGAAGTTCCCCAACTTTTTCTTCTTGTATAAATTGGCTACGTGCGTTGATATGCATTTGGTAATAGGCCATTGGTTCCATTTTAGCTGCGACCAATTCCTTTTCAAAAACCGCATCCATTGACGATTTTTTCAGGTAGCCTAATGTATCATATAAGTTGATTGTTTTAGAATAATTCTCCGCAATATCCTCTATTTTACTGGCTACCTTTTCAAATTGCAGGCTATCATCTTTGAGGTAAATATTGGCATTTACCTCTTTATTGATCATGCTCAATATTTCATACGACCCCTGTACCAATTTGTCTTGATTGGTTCTATTGGTTTTGTAGTAAAAGAAATAGGCGGTAGCAACCCCAATCATTACAAAGCATCCGAGTGTTAGTGCCAATACAAAAAAGTTGATCTTATTTTGGAGCGAATTAAAGAGCATCTTATTGATAGAAAAATCTTTTTTATTATTGGCAATAAATTTAGAGATGAATAAATATAAGACCACAAAAATGGAAGTTACCCCAAAAAGGTAAGCCATTAGAAATAGGAATTGGTAAAATAGTGCGCGGTTGTAGCTAACTACAATCACCTTTGATTTACCAGGATTTAGGCAAAAATGAGAATAGCCACCATATCTTATAAAATCACTTCTCGAACCTGTTACCGCATCCACATTATCTAGTTCAGTAAAAATTGATTCTATTTTATTTTTGTAGTTATACATTCCCTTCCGACTTACTAACTGGCCATTATTATAAATGGCAAAGCTGTAATCTCCCTGACTTTTAAACTTACCAGGAATCAGCAATTCTGGATATACATTATCTATATGTCCATTAAAGCGAGGTGATAACTCTAAAGTTACAAAGCCAATTTGCGAACCACCTTTTTCATCGCTAAAAATAGGTACTCTAGAAATATAATCATCATTACCTGTCACATTATTAGGAATCTGGAAGGTATATTCATTGACCGTACTACTATTGATAATTTTATTGGTAATTAAGGTTTTACGTCTCTCATTTTGCTTTTCTTCTTTTTGTGCATCAAGTACTACTTTTTTTGTTCCCTTCTTTTTTTCTTCTTTATCTGAATATAAAATATACCCATCTCGCCCTTGAATAATAATACTCACCTTATAGGCCGAAAACTTCCCATCTATCAACTTCCTACGAATATACTTGGTTAACTTTTGTTTCCCTAAGTAAGGCATTTTCATAAACTTCTTAATCGCCTTACTTTCTTTCACTTCCAAATGAAACGCATCCAGTTGGTGTTCTGCTTGTATATCCTTATATACCTCCAGACCTTCTGCAAATTTGGCTCGATTCATTCGTTCATTAATCCGTTCAAAACTAAGAATCACTACTGAAAAAAAGGTGCAAAAAACCAATCCCCAAATTAATAAATCCCTAAATGAATAACCCTTCTTTTCCTGTTTCATCAGTTTATCAGAACAGACTACAAATACAAAGGCCCAACACACAATAACTAGTTGTTGTGGACGCTGTTGAATAGCGATATAAATCAACACTGGCACTACCATAACCGCCAGATAAACTAGCTTATCTTTAAGGCTAATATCCAACTGTTCTATAATTCGCGATAGCTTTAAAGAAAATAAAAACAGGCAGAAAATAATTAGGAATAGGCATAAAAAGCCTATAAACGCATCAAAAATAAGGACGTTTCGAATATGAAAGGAAATATGAAATTCTAGGGTAAGTAAACGAATGAGGTGGTAATTCATCCAGCCCATAAACAACAAGGCAAACATACTTCCCGAAAACACACCTACTCGTTTGATACGTACTAACTTATTGTCCTCTTTTTGAAGTAAACTTTGAGGTAAGCTAACATCAACATGAGTATAAATAAACAAAAAGATCGCCGAAATCATCAGAATAGAAATAAACATATTTCCTAGCGATGCAAAGGGAATATAACTTTCTATTTCTGTTTTAGCCTTGAATAAATCGAGTTGCTCTAAGTTGACAGGAATATTGAGCGAGAACATCATTTCTCGCAATAGTAGGTAGGTAATAAACAAAAATAAAATACCAAAAAAACCATTTCGATGTTGGGCAATATCAACCGAAACGATATATAGCAAGAGCAGTAAAAGAAAAATACTAAGCACTTGCATCAAAATCGCCAATTTGCTAAACGGCTGCACCACCTCATCCTCATTTTGATCGAGGTAGATAGTAGATTTACTCCCTTCTACTGTAATGGGTCGGCCATCAACATCTTTAGTAGACACCACTTTATAAATCGAAGGGATATTAAAAAACGTACTTGACTTATTTTGTAGATAACTATTTTGCCAATTATAATCGTACTTGATAGGTTGTAGCGCATACAATACGACATCACTAAAATAACCTACCGAATCGGTTTCACTGATAGACTCGACTTGTTCTTTGGAGATTTGGTAATAAGCATTTGCCACCCGATCCAAACTCCGACCATCATTATACCCTGCAAGTACATCTTGAGGAGGTACTACATCGAACTTGCTCCAAAAGACAACCTTCTTAGCCTTTTCGACAATAACTGTATAAGACTTATCCCCCAAATAACTCAGTTCATCTTCGGTATAATTCTTGTCAATTAGATTCCGAATAAGGGCAGTATCTTCCGTAAGTTCTATAAAATCGTCATGCTGCTCGGTTAGTTTCGTCGAAATAGATTTCAACACCGACCCTACTTGTGCATTATACTTCACCCACTCATCTACCAAAATAGATAAAGCAAATAGCACAAAGGCTAGTAGTAATATTTGTTTCTTATATTGAATAAGATGCTTCAAAACGGGGCTTAGATGATGATGAGGTATATAAGACGAGATTCCAAACGATGTTTCAACCTAAAAATATATCAAAAAAAGTGCCAATAGATAAACATAAACTTAAATTGACAGAAAAAACACACTACTTGCCATCCCTATCACGGATACACAATACCTGAATAATTTCGAATATCCACTTTAGGGATATTAGCCGCATAAAAGACATTTAGCGCATCAATTATTTCATTGCTCAACATAGCATTTGCTTTTATGGTTGGCGAGTACCCATCCACACCAAAAAAGTTACCATTGACATAGGAACTATTAACCCGCAAGCCCTCAAAAGAAACCTGTCCACCAGCAAGCTCCTCAAAAAAAGTATGCATATCAATCAGCAACAAATTATGATCTTCAGCAGCCGCACTAATTACCTGATTAATCGTACGCAATGCCTTATCATAAGCACTTTTCTCTTTCAGTTCTAAAACATGATGATCCGCCAAAGGATAAGCAGGATCAAGTCCATATCGCACTCCTGCCTCATTTGGCTCTCCAATTAGAGAAGCTGCCGATAACAAAACTAGATCACCTTTCTTTGCAACAACCGCATCCATCACACCATCACCATTCGAATCACTTTCTATCCACACCAAATGCATCCCCTGACACGCATCTCGGAAACGCAAACTATCCATAACTGCCGTATCAAGAGCCGTATGCAAATTATTAAAATACGTGAAATAAGGCATCTCCAGCACATTCGGAACATTCACCAATGCCCCTTGTCTTGTTTCACCAGCAAATAAAGTCTCGACCAATGCCTTGTATTTATTTCTAAAATCACTACTACTAGTCAATCCAATGGGACGCAAATCAGGATCAGTCTCATTCGACACCGACCGCACTAAATTGCCTCCACCCGACCAACAATACTCCATTACATCCTGCATTCCCAACCACAGTAAAACAAAAGAAGGGTCAACTTCTTGTACCGAAGTTTGCATTTTTTCCATAATCGTTGTAGACTCGGTACCCAAAAACCGATTTACATAAGCCCCTTCATACGGGAAGTAAATTGCAGGTGTTTGATCTAGGTGATCAACCAATAATTTAGGCACACTAAAATTATGAATTGTTCCTTCCGCGCTCATAAACTCGTCCCAATTCGCTAATCCCTCACTCCATTGAAGTTGCGCGCCAAAAAAACCACAGGTATCATACGATACACCTTGCAACTGCCAATTTCCAGAACCTTGTACTCCTTCAGCTAAAGCCACATTGTTAAAAGATGCAGCATCTGAAGCCAACATAGCCAATTGCCCTGCTAATAAATTGGATACGGATTGCATTTGCTTAGGCCTCGACCAGCCCTCATCCGCAAAACCCGCCATATAATCATCTCCCACCATCATCAAACGAGAGAAATCGGCCTGCCCCATACTAGGAGGCGTATCCACATCACTCAACGAAGGTTCGCAGCTACTTCCCATCATACCTATCAGTAAGAGACATACCATAAGTGGGGTAAAAAAAGATCGTTTCATGCCACTACAATTTTACAGAAATACCCACTCCTACGGTCAAGGCATTGCTGTTATAAGTTCCCGAAAAATTTTCAAATTCCGTATCAAAAATACGCTCTTTTCCCATTGCATAATTAGCCGACAAATCTATACTCAGTGCAGGTGTCGGGTAGAAACTCAGCCCTCCATTTACTAAAGTCTGATTTACATCTGGCGACTCCAACATAATTGTATGTGTAGGCGCAGGCGAATTAATACGTTGTACTCCACCTCGTAACAATAAACCCCAACCACGTTTCAGTGGCACCGCATTCCATTGCCCCCCCAAACCAATTGTAAAATTATCTGTCACCAAATCTCGACGTTTGTACTCCATTCTTGATCCCATATTGGGCAAACCCTCCGTAAAATCAAATCGCCAATCTTCCAACTGTTCCCAGCCTGTTCTACTAATCGAAAACGAAATAAAAGAACGACGTTCCAATGCTATCTCTTCTTGCAGTTGATTGAAATAATACGTAAAGCCAACATTAATTACATCAGGAATACGGATCAAACTATTAAACTCCACTGTATCATAAACTGCGGTTATCGAACTCGGCACATCGGCCATAATTTCCCCATCACCTTCCCAAACCTTCAAACGAGTTCGCGAACGATAATTAATCCCAATTACAAAATGATCTAAAGGCTCCATATAACAGCCCAAATTAAACCCAAAGCCATTGCCATTGCCTTTTACACCTAAACTATAATTTTCATCCCCCACATCCGATGTAGTAATTGGTAAAGCCCATTTCGACTCTACCCCACCTGTTGTATAAATCAATCCAAACCCCAAACCAATCCGTTCATTCACTCGATAACTCATCGTTGGCTGATAATAACGTGTCCACAATCGAAACCGCTGCACCAAATACCTGCCTACCCAGTCATCTCCATAATCCAAATCTGCCTGATGCGGATTATAAACAGCAAAACCCAACTTTAAACGCCCTAAGCCATCCTTTCCCTTCAAACTCATAAAACCATAACCACCATACGCCACTCCTAAACCCACACCTACCTCATTCACCTCCCCACTACGATGCCTCAAACGCAATTGTTGATCAATCGCATGAAAGCTCAAATTTAACTGTGTACCTCCTAAAAAACTTGTAGCAGCAGGATTATAAAACAAACTCGAAGCTCCTAATGCCGAACTTGCCGATTCTGCTCCAATCCCCATTTCCTTTGCTCCTTGTCCATTTTTTTGCGAACCTGTTGCCAGTAGTGTACAGTTTGTTAATAACACCAAAAAAAATGTCGTAATTACTCTTAACATCTTTGTTTTTTATTTTATGGGCGTGTCCCCTTTTTGCCAATCAACCTGTCAGGTTGATTGGCAAAAAGGGGTCGGGCTATCCGCTTGTAGTTGCCTCATACCCACTTGTTCAGCTTATGTCTAGCAGTGTCTTCCTTCGTCAGCCCTGCTAGTCCTTGCTTCACAACGTGGCTATTTCGGCAAGCTACCGCTACTATCCCTCACGCGGGACGTTTGAACGATTCACGTTTGAACGTCTGATGATATGTTTTGACACGAGGCGCAAAATCTTGTGCCTCTACGTTGATCGTTCAATCGTCAATCGTTCAATCGTTTTTAGAAATTAATACGCACGCCTACATTCAAACCTACGGCATTATAGTTTCCTTTAATTGCCAATTCATTGGCAGGCTTTGAATCATCAAAATTAGGATTAGACTCTCCAGTCAATGGGTTGGTATCCCAGTTAGAACTTTCATTTAACTCATCTACATACTCAATATTGAGTGTTCCTACTCCTGGTGCTGGCAAATCTTGTACTGGATTACCCAAAATAGAAGCACTTAAAGCAAAGTCCGTAATTTCTGTTTTATCGGTCGTTACAGTCAATGACTCAAGGGCAACTTCTCCATAAATAGCGATTCGATCTGAGAGATTAGCACTTAGACCTACTGCTCCATTAAAACCAATCGTTGGTCTTCCGTTAGTAATAGCTGTTGCATCAATATCGGCTACTAAACCATTGATAGGAATAGGTAATAAGCCTGCTCGATTGATTTCATCATGTACCTTACGCTCCAATACTACCTCGCCACCTAGTGGTGCTAAAATACCAAAACGAACATGCGGGGTTATCACATCTCCATTTCCGCGTGCTACAAAGGTAATTGTAGAACGATACTGCTTAGAATACACATTAGATACATCTGAAAAACCAGGTAACTTTACCACATCTCTTTCTACCTCTCTAGTTCGGAAATAGTGTAAGCCCAACTCAATACCAAAATTGCTATTAAACATATACCCAAAAGCGGCACCTGCACTCAAACCCGCACCCAATGTCGTATAGTCATTGGTTGCTGTAAAGTCGCTCCACTCTCCTGTCTCACTGATCGTAGTTACATCATAATTGGTACTCATCACCTCGTTTAGGGCAGGCATAAAAAAGCCTATTTTAGGGGCAATATAAAAGCCTTTTCCGTCCTTGTGATCATGGTGGTCTTGGCCGCGTTCATGATCAGCCGCTATTTGTTGTGATTCTTTCACTTCTTCTTTTGCTTTTGCCTTTGTTCGTGTTTGGCTAAATGCGTCTGTGCTAAAAAAGAACACACATAGGGCTAGTAATAGTAAGCTTTTTTTCATTGAACATAATTTTTAT
>JAHDCM010000073.1 GCA_020629895.1 Bacteroidota bacterium | reverse complement strand
ACTATCCCTCACGCAATTCTCCTACTAATCTTCTCGATCATAACTCAATTTTATAATTCGTACATCTCCTGACCTATCTACTGAACGACGATTTAAATTCAAAAAGTTTTTCTCCAACTTAGAACTCCCCACCACAATAATATCATCATCTAAGGTCTCCAAAACGGCATACGCCTTTTCTCGATTCCCCAAATGCTTTTCCCAAAGTAATTGCCCCTTCAGACTCGTTTTTACCAACCACATTTGATTTCCCTTATTTCCATTCCCTCCCTCCGAGGTACCCGAAAAAATCAAACCACCATCAGAAGTACGGATAATGTCATAAATCTCATCATTGCCTTTACCTCCCAATGTTTTTTCCCACACAAAAATGCCATCAATATTCGATCGTACTAACCAGCCATCCTTATTACCCTTCGCATCCGAAATCGTTCCTGCAAAAATAATCGTCCCATCCCAAAGCGGAGCCAAAGCACGAATACTCCGATACTCATCCTCAAAACCCAACCAATTCTTTGATACCACCTTACCTTCCGCATCTACACGTAACAAAAAAGGGTTTTCAATCTCCGAATCATTAAAACTTCCAGCGGCAGTTACCAAAAAACCATCATCATACGTCTGAAAAGCATCTGTTACTGTTACTAACTCATCCGTAATAATCTTATTTTCCCAAAAGACCTTCCCATTTACATCTACCTTCATCAACCATAGAAAATACGCAGGCAATTTCGTATCTCTATCAGGATCAGCACTTTCATCTATCGAGCCTGCTAATAAGTAATAATCATCATTTGTGCGCCTAATTACTTGCCCTTTCTCCACGTTTACCGACCCCAAAGCTTTATTCCATTCCACATTTCCTAATGTGTTGGTTTTCACTAACCACATGTCCTCCTTTCCATATCCTTTCGATTGGGTGTACCCAAACAAAAGATACCCTCCATCTTGTGTCTCTACCATATCCAACAACACATCTTCTGCACTTCCGCCAATGGTCTTATCCCATAACAGTTCCCCTAAACTATCCGTCTGAAATAACCAAGCATCTTTTTCTCCAATTCCCTTCGACTCCGTATCTCCCAAAAATAAATACTGATTATCCTGATTCACAATGCTACAATGGACATTATCTTGTAATTGACCTCCAAAACTTTTTTCCCAAACAACCGCCGGAATCTCCTGCAATAGCTTCTTATGAAAAGAGGTAAAAAAAAGTTCCATGAAAAGCATAATTAAGCCTAATATACAATAGGTTAATAACGAGGATTTAATAGGCATAACTCAAAATTTGCATCATAAAATCTAAACGAGTGAGTGCTTTTTTCTTGATAATATTTTTTTTAATTTAAAATAAATTTATAACTTAAATTACTGAATTACTAATTTACAAGATAAAAAAAGTAATAGCTTGCTCCTTTCTTTTTAGCTAAGCCATTCCCCCACCTAGCATTTTTGTTATTACAGTTATAGTGGTCAACATACCACAAAAGCCGCTCAGTTACCTCAACTTATACACCAAAACTGTTAATCATACAACTATGCTTATACCTCACCTAAAATACCAAGCATTTATTTTAATACTTCTAATAGGCTTTGTGGTTCATCATCCGTCCCATGCCCAACCCAAAGAACTAACTACTGTCCTTCAAACTGGGAATACAGCTCGCATTACTTCCGTGGCTTTAAGTGGTGATGGAAAAAGAATTATCACAGGTAGTTGGGACAATACAGCTATCTTATGGGAAGCAAAAACAGGGAAGCAAATATATGCCTGTGAGGGACATGAAGAATGGTTAACTTCTGTCGCCATTAACGACGATGGTCAATTTGTGCTTACTGGAAGTGAAGACAATACCGCCAAATTATGGAATACCAATACAGGCGAAGTCTTACATACCCTCAAAGGACATCGTTCTTTTATTACAACAGTCGCTTTAAATGGAGATGGGACATTGGCATTAACAGGCAGCTTAGATCGAAAAGCCAAACTATGGAATACACAAACAGGTAAAACTATTCGCACCTTCAAAGGACATACAGGTGGCGTTACCTCTGTTTCCCTAAGCAATAATGGTAATATTATCGCTACGGGTAGTGAAGATAGAACTGCTAAAGTATGGGATGCGCAAACAGGTAAATTATTACATGATCTTAAAGGAGGACATAAACGACTCATTACAGCGGTAGCAATTAGCAATGATGGGAAACTATTGCTCTCAGGTGCTTGGGACAATAAAGCTATTCTATGGGATACCGAAGAGCAAATACCTATTCTTGAACTCAAAAAACATAAAGGCGCAATCAGTTCAGTAGCCATCAGTCAAGATCAAAAATACTTACTTACTGGTAGTTGGGATCGCACAGCGCATCTATGGAATGCCGAATCAGGAGACATCATTCATACTTTTAGAGGACACGAAGAAGGGATTACCTCTGTTGCCTTTAGTAATGATGGCAAAACCATTCTAACTGGCAGCGAAGATAATACCACGAAGCTATGGGAAAGCAAATCAGGAAAGCAAATCTATTCTTTAGAAGGACTAGATACCAAAGTAACTAGCATTGCCCTAAGTGCAGACGATAGATGGTTGCTAACTGGGAGTACAGATAATACTGCCAAACTATGGGACATTGAAGCTGGCAAACTCAAAAGCTCATTAGAAGGACATGAAGGAGAGATTACCGCAGTCGCTATTGGCGAACATAGCCAATTTATCGCAACAGCCTCCAGAGACTACCAAACCAAAATCTGGGATCTAAACACAGGTGTCCTACAATATAATTTAGAGGGACATACAGGAGCAGTTAACTCCGTAGCTATCAACTCCAAAAATTATAGTGTGATTACAGGTAGTAACGACCAAACAGCCAAAATTTGGGATCTTGCTTCTGGCGAACTAAAGCACACATTAGACGAGCATAAGTTACCGATTCAAAGCGTTGCCATTAGCCCCAATGGTAAATGGGTAGCAACAGGTAGCGGAGATAAAACCTTAAAATGGTGGGATGTAGAAACAGGAGAACTAATACATACTTTTGAAGGACATCTTAACGGAATTAGTACCTGCAAATTTAGTCCTGATAATACAACCCTTTTTTCAGGTAGTGCCGACCGACAAATAAAAGCATGGAGTCTAACGGATACCACACTACTCAAAACATACACAGGACACACAGGACAAATAACAGCTATTGCCTTTAACAATGACGGCAGCCAAATGATAAGTAGTAGTGCCGAAAAAGAACTTTTTTACTGGAATACTGAAGAAGGTAAAATTATTCATGAACTCAATGGGCATAAAGGCAATGTAAATGGAGTGGCCATTAGTTTTCATAAAAATTACCTACTCTCTGGTAGCGAAGATGGCACTATCCGTATATGGGACACAGAAAAAGGACACGAACTAGCAACACTAGTCGCCATTAAACATAAAGATTGGGCAGTCACCACCCCCAAAGGCTATTTCGAAGCATCAGAAGGGGGAAAAAAGTTTGTCTACTTTATGCGTGGTCTAGAAGTATTCGAACTAGATCAGTTTTTTATGAGCTACTACCGCCCTCGCCTACTAAGAGAAATATGGCGCGGACTAGACCCAAAAAAATTAGGGGCTCCTGCATTTTTTAAATTACGTACAGCTCCCCCACCAGAAATAAGTATCCTAAGACCCGAATCAGGAGAAGTAGCAGATAATGGAAAAGCAAAAATAGTCGTAGAAGCAAAAGACATGGGAGGAGGAATTAGCTATATACATGTCAAACACAATGGCAAACAAGTACAAGAAACAAGTCGCAAGTATCGACAACGCCCCACCAAAGGAAATGTCATTGTCGATTCTTTTTATGTAGACCTGTTAGAAGGGGAAAACATAATTACCGCTACCGCACAAAGTCGCGACCTCATCGAATCAAAAGAAGAAAAAATACTACTCAGCTATGAAGGAGAACAACAGCAAACTGTCTGCTATATCCTAAGTATTGGAATTAGCTTATACAACAACACTGCCCAAAAAATCGAACATGCACACTCCGACGCAAAAGCACTAGAAAAAGCCTTCCAAAAGAAAAACGTACTCGACTTCGACAAAGTCGAAAGTGTGACCCTTATCAATGGAGATGCCAATAAAGAAAATATCCAAAAAGTACTAAAAGATATTGCCAAAAAGGCCAATCCACAAGATGTATTTGTACTTTATTATGCTGGATTTGGAGGAATATACGGACGCGACTTCTGTTTCCTAGCAGCAGATAGCTACCAACCCGATAAGTCCAAAATCAAAGCAAGTGCCATTACCGACAAAGACCTCAGAAAGCAACTCATCAAAATACCCGCTCGACAACAGCTAATTCTGGTAGACCTATACCAACCCGAAAAACTCTGGGAAACAGATTTCTTGAAAAAAGTAAATGAAGAAAAAGCACTCGCACAACTAGCCCATATCGCAGGGGTACACGTTTTATCTGCCTCACGCAAAACCTACAACAAAACACTATTCAAAAAAGGCGTATTCGTAAAAACATTCCTAGAAGCACTAGAAGGGGGAGCCGACACCACCCCAAAAGATGGTAGTGTCACCATCCGCGAAATAGAACGATACCTCGAACAAAATCTACCACAATTAGCTAGTAAAAACTATGGCGAAGCTGAATACCCTGCCAACTTCCTAAAAGGACAAAATTTTTCACTACAAGAGGTAAAATATAAAAACAAAGAAGTAAGCGAAGAAGAAAGCTTTCAGGGCATGATAGAAAAAGAAAAGGGATTATAACATCAAATTAGCCCCTAACTAAATTCTTCCAACTTCGGCAACCAAGTCACTGCCGATAACTGAGAGGAGGAATACTCCAATCGCGCCCATAAATCCACCTCCTCTCCTCCTTTCGTTTCCGCCTTCACCCGATGATAAGCATACACCCGTTGCACCGAATCAAAAATGTCACGCCCCTGCTCCACCGCCTCAAATGCCCCTTTACCCGTCTCCATCGAAGAAGAAACATACCGCAAGCCATAATACTCCAACTGTCGCTGCATATACGATTCCTCCTCCGTATAACGTACATCACGCACCACATAATACTTATAAAAAAAGTACACCACAATTACTGCAACCACCAACATGACCTGAAACAAGGAATGCGTAAAAATATCCCAATAACGCTCCAATAAAGGCTTATCTCGTTGTAAAAAAAGAAATAAAATAAAGGTTCTCATAATCTATATTTGCCATCTAACAGATACTCCAACAATATGTTCAGACATTTTTTTAACAAAAAACACAAAATTAGTTCACAGAATGTTATACTTGAAAGCATTCATTAAGTATTTTTGAACATTCACCTTAAAGGTGGTCTTATATTAATCAAACAAAAAAATAGTTTGTTATGAAAAAAGTAAATATCCTCCTTTTAATCGTATTATGTATTACGATCACGCATACCGATAGCTTTGGACAAAGAAAAACCAAAAACAAAGCAAAAAAAGAGACCAAAAAAGCAACTGAGGCAGCAGAAGAAGTAGAAGAGAACGTAGAAGAGAAAGCGACCAAAAAAGCCGCCGCCGCCGATGGCAAAATCAAACAAGAAATCGAACAAAAAGATGAAGTATATGTCATCCCTACCTTCGACGTAAAATCCAAAACAGAAGGTGACATGGATGGCTTTGCGGTACTTATTCCACAAGTTGACCTCAAAAGCGTAAGCAAACAATGGAAAAAAACCATGAAAAAAACCAAAGGTGATGTAGAAGGAGATGCGGCTGAACTAAACACAACAGGAGCCAAACTAGGAAGCATCAGTGCCGACCCCGTAGATGTCAATAGTCGCCTCACTGTCATTGGCGATGGTGTCGAATTATTTGCTTCCTTCGCTACCGAAAACGATGGCACCATTAATGCCGAAGATCACCCCAACCAAGTCAAAGAAATCAAATCTATGCTCAATAACTTCGCACTTATCTTCGAAAAAGAAAAGCGAGTTGAAGAGTGGCAAGCAGAGAAAAAACGCCTCAACGAATTAGAAGGCATTATGAAAAAATTGGCTCGCCAAAAAAGCAATTATGAAGCTGCTATCGAAAAAGCAAAAAAAGCAATTGCCGAAAACGAACACAATATCAAGGAAAATATCAAAGAACAAGACGTAATGCAACAACAAGTTGAAGCGCAGAAAAAAATGGTTACCAAAAGCAAAAATAAAGTAGACCTTTTCAAATAAATCTAATCACCCGATCACCCAATCATCAGTAACGCTGGGCGTGTCCTTTTTTCGCCTCGCTCGTCAATGCGTCTACGCATCGACAAACGAAGCGAAAAAAGGTCGGGCTATCCGCTTGTAGTTGCCTCCTAGAAAACTTGTTCGGCTTATACGCCTAGCAGTGTCTTCCGCTGTCAGCCCTGCTAAGCGTAGCCTCACTAAGTTTCTATTTCACCAAGCTACCACTACTATCCCTCACGCAATCCTCGCGCATGCTACTCATCAACAACCTCCTCATTGACGAGCAAATTATCAACACCCACTTCATCTGCAACTTACAAGCTTGTAAAGGAGCTTGCTGCGTACTAGGAGACGGTGGCGCACCACTCCTCGAACACGAAGCCGATCAACTCGAACGCGACTACGATAAAATAGCTCCCTTCCTCACTCCCGAAGGTCGTAAAGCCATACAAGAACAGGGCGAATATACGCCTAGTAATAGCCGCGAATATGCCGATTATGCCACCCCACTTATCCAACAAAAAGCTTGTGCCTACGTCACTTATGATGCACTCGGCATCAGTAAATGTGGCATCCAAGAGGCCCACGAAGCAGGAGAAATAAACTGGCTCAAGCCCCAATCCTGTCACCTCTATCCCATTCGAATCGAACAGAAAGGCGTCTTCCAACAACTCCAATATGACCGATGGAAAATTTGTGCGCCTGCATGTCAACTAGGTCAAAAAGAAAAAGTACCTTTATATCAGTTCTTAAAAGCTCCTCTCATTCAACACTTTGGAGAAGAATTCTACCAACAGTTAGATGCGTATGTAAAACAGAAAAAATAACTCATCACAAAACCACCTAGCCATGATTCGATACCTACTACTTCTATTCATTATCTCCTACGGTATTTCTCCCACTTTCGCGCAAGAAGAAGCCAAACAAATAGAGTCTGATGTCTTTCTAACCACACGCCTCATTAATGCACATACCACCGAAACAGTACGCGCGCGTCACCTCGACATACGTATTACACACCGTTTCGGAGATATAGGAGGCGACTTAGGAGGCATCCAAAGCTTATATGGATTAGATAATGTCACCGATGTACGTATCGCTCTCGAATATGGTATTACAGATCAACTCACATTAGGATTTGGACGTAGTAAAGGAGTAGATGGAGCAGGCCCTACCAAACTTATTGATGGCTTTGCAAAATATCAAATTCTTCGCCAAGCAAAAGGCGGTTCTCCCTTATCACTAACCGTATTTGGAAATGCGGTTGTTAGCCACATGGACGCAGGAACGGTTCCTACCTCAGAAACAGCCTTTACCAAATTTGCACATCGGCTCTCTTACGACTTTCAAGTCATTATCGCTCGCAAATTCTCTCCGCGTCTCTCTCTTCAGTTAATGCCCAATTTCTTACATCGTAACTTGGTACGCTTCGAAGATGAAAACAATAATTTCTCAATGGGAATTGGTGGGCGGATTGGCATTTCTAAAAATATTGCTGTTATCTTTGATTATTATTACCTCTTATCCAATTATAGATCAGATGAAACGTTAAATGGTGGACAAAAATTCTATATGCCTCTTGGAATCGGATTCGAATTTAGAACAGGAGGCCACGTATTTCACCTCAATTTCTCCAACACCCCAGGCATCATCGAAAACCAGTATATCCCCTATACCCTCAAAAATTGGTTAGATGGTGAATTCCGCTTAGGTTTCAATATTTCACGTCCCATTAGACTTTAATTTATCAGTATTATATCATGAAACAATTAATGACCGTCTTACTATTAATTGGTATGACTACATTCTCTCAAGCGCAAGACCGTTTTGGCACTTCGCGTTATCGCTCACAAATTAAGCTTGTTAACAAATCGAAGTTTTATCGGTATGGCAGTACAACTATTGATGTAAATGTTCCTGGCTTGAACCTCCAACGATATGAAGTGGTGCCTAAAGTAAAGGAAGGAAGTGAAATTTTCTTTGTGAAAGACAAAATAAAGGTGGTGCCACTAGAAGGGAACCAAATTTACTTCGATATCTACCTCAAAGACAAAAACACGCTTCAACTCACCTTTTTAGACCAACACAGCTTCCTCATTCACGAAAACCCTAGCTATGACCCCAACTGGCAATACTTAGCACCAGGCACCTATTTAGATTTACCTACTAGTGCAGCCAATACAGCTTTCTACCATTCCCGAAAATACTTCCTCAAAAATAGTTTGACCCCAATGGTCAGACTCCAAAATATGGAAGGAAAAACAGTACAATTAGAAGACTTTAAAGGGCAAGTGGTATTGCTCAATTTCTGGTTTATTGGGTGCAGCGTTTGTATGCTCGAAATGCCTAGTGTCGTCGATCTTGCTAAAAAATATGATGGCTTCGGAGTGAAATTTTTATCTGTTGCCAAAAACGATGAGGCGGCCATCCGCAATGCAATCAAAAGCTATCCGATTATGTCGGTGTTACAAAAAACACCTGGAAGCGATGAACCAATTTTTGAAACGCTACATTCCATAGATACGAGTGTTGAAGACCAATTCAACCTCATGGGCTACCCAACGACCATGATTATTGATAAAAAGGGAGTAATTCGCTACATTTCGCTTTCTTATGTGAAAGGAAATGAAGACCTTTACGCCCAGAAAATTGAGCAATTACTCAAAGAACACTAACATGAGCCAAGATTTATTCAAGAATGCACAAGAGTTACTAGAAAAAGTACAAGCATTCGCTACCGAAAGCAAAGACGAATTAGAACGTTTCCGAATTGACATACTTGGAAGTAAAGGCAAAGTACGCCAACTGTTTGGCGGGATGAAAGCAATTGAAGCTGATAAGCGAAAAGAGTTCGGGCAGTTGGCTAATGCAGTCAAACAGGCAGCCGAAACCAAATTATCTGAGATACGGGAGCTAATCGAAGACAAGGCCGATGAAACCATCAAGGTACCCGATATGTTCATTCCTGTCAACCAACAGGGAATGGGAAGCCGGCATCCATTGGCAGTAGTCATGAACCAAATGATTGACATTTTTACCCGTATTGGGTTCGTTATCGAAGAAGGACCCGAAATAGAAACAGATTGGTATAACTTCACAGCTCTTAATACGCCTGAAAACCATCCTGCTCGCGATATGCAGGACACCTTCTACATCAATCGGATGACGGATCCTGCTATGTTGCTACGCACACATACTTCAGCAGCACAATCACGAGTGATGAAAGACCGTAAGCCGCCCATCCGTATCATCGTGCCAGGGCGTGTGTATCGCAATGAAACCATCTCTGCAAGAGCGCATTGCCAATTCCATCAAGTAGAGGGCTTATACATTGATGAGGGGGTTTCTTTTGCCGATCTCAAGCAAACCCTACTCTACTTTGCCCGTGAAATGTTTGGCGAACATACGAATATACAACTTCGCCCTTCTTTCTTCCCCTTCACCGAGCCATCTGCCGAAATGGATGTCTCGTGTTTCGTCTGTGATGCTAAAGGATGTGCTATTTGTAAACACACTGGTTGGGTAGAAATATTAGGATGTGGTATGGTAGACCCTAAAGTACTCGAAAACTGTGGTATTGATTCGGAAAAATATACTGGTTTCGCTTTCGGAATTGGAATAGAACGCACCACTATGCTTCGCTACAAAGTAGACGATATACGGCTTATGTTTGAAAATGATGCGCGTTTCTTGCGGCAATTTAGCTCCACCTTATAAGCAATCAATGGCAAATTTCTCCTATTCAGATAGCCTCAACTTTGCTTCTAAGCTCACCCCAAAAAGAGTTTGGAACGGACTTCAGGTAGTTAGTTCTTATTATTATTCTTTATGGACAAAAAAGCCCCGTCAGTGGGGCTTTCCTTTTACCATTTCGTTTGAACCTACCACCTTTTGCAACCTCCGCTGTCCTGAATGTCCCAGTGGTCTACGCTCATTTACCCGCCCAACAGGGATGCTCCAAAAAGATTTTTTCCGCGAAACAATAGAGGAACTCGCAGAATATATGGTATATCTGTACTTCTATTTTCAAGGTGAGCCTTACCTCAATCCCGACTTTTTGGATATGGTAAAATACGCTTCTGACAAGGGTTTATACACTGTTACTTCTACCAATGCGCACTTTCTAGACCATAAAAATGCCCTTCGCACCATCCAATCGGGTTTAGATCGTATCATCGTATCTATTGATGGAACAACCCAAGAAACCTATCAATCTTACCGAGTAGGAGGAAAATTAGAAAAGGTACTACAAGGCACCAAGAATCTAGTACACTGGAAAAAAGAATTACAATCGAAAACACCACATATCATTTTTCAGTTTCTAGTGGTAAAACCCAATGAACATCAAATTGAAGAGGTACAACAATTAGCAGATGAAATTGGGGTGGATGAAGTGGTCTTTAAAACAGCCCAAATATATGACTACGAACAAGGCAACCCACTCATTCCTACTATTGATAAATATTCACGATACCACCTCCAAGATGATGGCACCTACCAAATAAAAAATAAACTACTTAATCATTGTTGGAAGCTTTGGCATTCTTGTGTCATAACTTGGGATGGGAAAGTCGTTCCTTGTTGTTTTGATAAAGATGCGAGCCATGCAATGGGCGACCTACGAAGCCAAAGTTTTAAGGAAATGTGGCAAGGAGCCGCTTACCAAGATTTTAGAGCTAAAATATTCCGTTCTCGAAAGGAAATTGATATTTGCGCAAACTGCTCAGAAGGGACGAAAGTATGGGCGTGACAGATGAAAGGCAAACAGCCTAGCCG
>JAHDCM010000072.1 GCA_020629895.1 Bacteroidota bacterium | reverse complement strand
TCTAAACTAACAACTTTACTTTGTATAATAGAAAAAATAAATCAGTTTGAAAGCGAAGGCTGCATTATCACTTGGAATTATTCTTTTGTTTTTAATAGGAGATCAAGCCCTAAAGTTATGGATAAAAACCACAATGGCTATTGGAGATAGTATTTATATTACCGATTGGTTTCAGTTGTATTTTATTGAGAACGAAGGAATGGCATTTGGCTTGAAGTGGGGAGGAGCTTATGGAAAGTTATTTTTGAGCCTCTTTCGAATTTTTGCGGTTGGCGTTATTGGAATATTTCTGACGCAGTTGATTCGTAAAAAAGGCAGTTCCATAGGACTAATTATAAGTATGTCCTTGATTATTGCAGGTGCGATAGGTAATATTTTAGACAGTGCTTTTTATGGGCTTTTATTTTCGGAAAGCAGCACGCGTGATATTGCTACCTTTTTACCAGAAGCAGGTGGTTATGCCAAGTTTCTACATGGGCATGTAGTAGATATGCTCTATTTTCCGCTTTATAATCAAAACCTACCTGATTGGGTACCTTTCATTGGCGGAAGTCATGTACATTTTTTCCGTCCTATTTTCAATATTGCTGATGCCGCCATTTCGCTAGGGGTACTTTCTATTATTTTATTCCATCGTCATTTTTTCAATGAGTTTGATGAGCAAAAAGCTTCAGAGAAAATAGCAAGTTCTGAAACGAGTAATACATTAGCCCCAAGCTAAAAAGAAACAAAACTACCTTATATCTTTCTTCCCTTTTAACATAGGAACAAACGAAAATAAATGCCCTTTCTCATAAGATAATTTATCCGTAGCATCTTTGGTAATGCGTAACATCTGCTGGTGCTTATCACCCGATTCGGTTTGTTCATCAACAGGAATGACCATGATGCCGCCCACCCGCAATTGATGAATCAATTCTTCAGGAATATAGGGAGCCGCGGCTGTAACAATAATTTTGTCATAAGGAGCAAAAGCAGGCGCGCCTTTAAATCCATCTCCAAATAAACAATTTACATCCTGATAACGCAGCAATTGAAGTGTTTTTTTGGCTTTTAGATGTAGCTTTTTATGTCGTTCAATTGTAAAAACATGCGCCCCCATATTGGCCAATATCGCTGCTTGATAACCCGAACCTGTTCCAATTTCCAATACTTTATCACCTGCCCTTACATCTAGCATTTCTGTTTGGTAAGCAACTGTAAAAGGTTGTGAAATAGTTTGTTTTTCACCAATAGGAAAGGCTTTATTTTGGTAGGCCTGTTCCAAAAAGGCTGTTTCAAAAAAGAAATGACGAGGCACGGCTAGTAATGCTTTAATTACTTTAGTTTGAGAAATGCCCATATCCATGAGGTCGTCTACCAAACGACGGCGCATTCCCTGGTGTTTATAGTTGTCTTCTAACACTTAATTTATACTATTCGATAGGTGAATAAAATAGTTGATAGGGTTTCCACTCCAAATTTACAACACTAGTCGAACATTCGGAATATCTTTGTGTTGGAATATCAAATATTTTCAAAAAATGTGAAAAAAGGGAGATGCCACATCAAAAGATAAAACAGTATAGACGATGGAGTTATGGCGCGATTATAGGTAGTCTAGTTGCTTGTATAGTCGCCCTATACTTTTGTATTAATTATCTAACTGTTTACTACGACCTAGAATCATTTTTTCCACAAGATGATCCCGACCTTGCCTTTTATCAAGAACACCAATCTCGCTTTGAGGCTGATGACAACTTTATCTATCTCGCCATTGTTCGCTCCCAGTCCTCTATTTTTGAGCAAGCATTTTTAGAAAAAGTAGACCAATTTACCCAAGTGCTTGACCAACATCCTGTTATTGAAAATGCAAGTTCCTTAACCACTTTACAAGAACCTGTCTACACACCATTTGGTGTTAATCGTATTCCAATATTACACGTAGATGACCCAAGTCGTTATGCCAGCGACAGTGCTAAGATTTATAAGGATGAGCGGCTCATAAATCGCTACCTCTCTCAAAATGGACGCACCATTACTGTATTGATGAAACACAAAGATCAATTGCCTGAAACAGAGCTTAGGGAAATGGTCAACTTTATTGAAGCGCAAATAACAACCTTCCAATTTGAAGAAGAAGTGCGTATTGTAGGAAGAGGAAAATCTATTACCAGTATTATATCGGCAATTGGTAATGAATTTGGCTTTTATGTAGGTATTAGTACTGTTTTGGCGGTACTAGTGATGAGCTTTTTTTTAAGACGCTTTTGGGGAGTCGTCATTGCGATGATTTCGGTAATGATCGGACTTTGTTATTTTATGGGTTTGTTAGGAGCTACTGGTAAATATTTAGATGTGATGAGTCCGCTGTTTCCTACGCTTATGATTGTGGTAGGTATGTCGGATGTTATTCATCTCCTATCAAAATACATCGATGAAATAGGGGAGGGGAAATCGAGGGTTGCAGCATTGAAAGTTACAGTCAAAGAAATAGGACTGGCAACCTTACTCACTTCTGTTACCACAGCTATTGGCTTTCTTGCGCTTAGTACCTCCAATTTATCAGCAATTAAGAGTTTTGGACTTTATGCTGCATTAGGCGTTATGACTGCTTATATCGCAGTGATGATATTTACGCCAGCTACGATCTTGCATATTGCTCCACAAAAACTAATGGATGTAAAAGGGCATCAAGAAGGCTGGAACCGCCTACTAGATCGTTTGTACCATTGGGTATTTCGACATGAATGGAAGATTTTAGGAGGTAGTTTATTTGTATTTATCCTATGTTGTTGGGGCATCAGCATGATTTCTACCAATATCACCTTGTTGAGTGATGTACCTGAGTCAGATCGTTTACGAGAAGATTTTGCCTTTTTTGAGAAAGAATTATCAGGGGTAAGAGTATTTGATGTGGCTATAAAAGCAGGTGAGCATTATAAGGTCGATGAATTGGCCGTTTTACAAGAAATGGAAAAATTTGATCAATATATCAATACTATTTCTGAAATAGGTCAGATGACCTCTCCGCTTACCATTTACAAAACCTTACACAAAGCCAATAATAGTAGTTTGCCCGAATATTATCAGTTGCCCGACAATGAAAAGTCCTTAAAAAAATATCGTCGGCAATTAAAGAAAAATAGCAGGCGAGAAGCCCATTTATTAATCAGCGATGACCGCCAACACGGGCGTATGACCGCTAATATGGTAGATATAGGCTCTGACCAGATTACCAAACTTTACCAACAAATCAACCAATGGATTGACACCGAGATAGATGCCAATATTTTGCAAATACGACTAACAGGAACAGCCCTGATTATGGATAAAAATCACGAGCAATTGCGCGTAAATTTACTCTACGGACTAGGGCTTGCGTTCCTCGTCGTCAGTTTACTGATGATGCTACTTTTTAGAAGCTTGAAAATGGCTTTTATCGCTCTGATTCCCAACCTATTTCCCCTGCTTATTGCAGGAGGTATCATGGGGTTTTTAGGAATTAGCCTAAAGGCATCGACTTCTATTATTTTCACCATTGCCTTTGGAATTGCCGTAGACGATACGATTCACTTTTTAAGTAAATTTCGCTTACAGCGTCAAAAAGGGGAAGGTGTTTCAGCAGCCATCCATAGTACGTTTATGGAAACAGGCAAAGCACTCTGTTTAACCACGCTCATTTTATTTGCAGGCTTTTTTGTATTGGTAACGTCCGATTTTAATGCTACTTTTTATGTGGGTTTACTTATTAGTATCACCCTCATCAGTGCTTTAATTGCCGACTTAGTATTATTACCAATTTGCTTGAAGAAGCTAATAAAGGAAGAGAAGCTGGACAACGATTCAAACGCCTAAAGGGAAGTTTGATTTTTGGATTCCGTACCATAACAACGTTTGGTTTAGAAAAAGGGTGAAAAAATGCTGTTAAAGCTGTTGAAGAGACTCGATTCAGTGATATTGATAGACTTATAAAAATGGCTGAGATTCCTACAATCAGCCGAGCTACCTGATAAACGTCTATCCTGAATACGATTATTACAAATAAATGTGCAGCCAAACAGAAGAAATTCTAAAGGAAAGCTGTCAGTTAATTCTAACCTTTCAGAATACTTTGCTCAACTACAATTCTTACCTAATTAAACTAATTTTCGCCGCTTAATTTCATGTTGTAAGAGTCGCAATTCTCGACTCATTTGACCAGTGACGGAGGTGTTTTCTTGCGCACGACGAATAAGATATGGAATGACATCCTTTACCTTTCCATACACCAAATATTTTGCCACATTATACCCTTTTTGCGATAAATTGTAAGAAATGTGGTTCCCCATCCCATATAATTGAGCGAAGTATATGTGTGGATGCATATTTGGAATCCCTTTTTGTTGCATTAATTCGCACAATAAACGGCAACTTTGTTCATTGTGTGTCGCATTGCAAAAGACAATATTTTCGATATGATCCAAGCAATATTGAAGCGCCTGATTATAGTCGTGATCTGTCGCCTCCTTATTCTCCTGAATCGGACTTTCATACCCTTGCGCTGTCGCACGTTCTCGCTCCTTCTCCATATAGGCACCCCGCACCAGTTTTACCGCCAAAATATACCCTTTTGCAGTCGCATCATGATGAGAAGCATGTAAAAAATCCAAGCGATCATGCCGATACAACTGAACCGTATTATAAACAATGGCTTTTTCCTTGTTGAAAATAGTCATCATCGCAATCACCAAACTATCCAGCGTATCTTGAATCCAACTTTCTTCGGCATCAAAATAAATAGCCACATTGCTGCGGTAGGCAGCCTCACAAATATGATATACCCGTTTTTTTACCCGTTCCCATTCTGCCTGTTCATCCTCATTTAACCCCTCTTTTTGCTGCACTTTTTCAAGCAATGCAAAACGCGCCAAAGCCGTAATTTTACTAGAAATAGCAGGCACCGCATCCTCTCGTTCTGCCAAGCCAATATCTTGAATCAACTGCGTCGCAATACGATCAAACTCCGCTTCTGTTGTCTTGGCTTCTACCCCATAATCCAAAATGGTTTGAAGGTCAAAACCCGCCAATTTAGCGATTACCTGTTTCGAATCTTCAACTGATTCGCCCCCACAAAACTGCTTGAAAATAGTGCGTCGAATGAGTGGCTCAATTGGTAGGTTAAGATTTAGTCCCCACTTCGTCAAAACCGTTCCCGTTTCCACCAAAAAAGGTTTGTTGATGAGATTAAATAGCCAGTAAGCTTCTCGTAATTCGGCATTTGATAAGTGAGCAAATGCCGTTTCAGTATCATTAAAATTGACCATAAGTACAGGTTTGTACAATGTATTTAAAAAATGAATTATTTCTCCTCCCATTACCCAATCACCCCATCCTCCCATCACCCAATCATCAATAACGCTGGGCGTGTCCTTTTTTCGCCTAGTCTGTTGATGCGTCCACACATCAACAGACGAGGCGAAAAAAGGTCGGGCTATCCGCTTGTAGTTGCCTCATACACAAGGTGTTCCGCTAAACGCCTAGCAGTGTCTTCCGCTGTCAGCCCTGCTAGTCGAAGCGTCACTACCTGTGTACTTCGCCAAGCTACCACTACTATCCCTCACGCTGTAAACAATGAGTGAATGAGTGGTTGACTGAATGATTGAATGAATTAGGCTGCCGCCAGCGTCATCGCTGGTGGTTTACCTGACAAATAACAGCCTCTGGCTGTTTGCCTTTCTATCTCACATTATATATGATTTTTTCTGTCATGCTTTGCTTTTACAAAGGTATAACGCGGTGAATGTGTGACGTGCGACGATTTACGTGCGACGAGCGTACTTTTACATCGCAGATCATCACTGCCAAATGTCCCACGCTTTTTCCGCCTGTAATATTAACATCTCCTTTCCATTTTTGATCGTTGCGCCCTGCAATTTTCCTTTGATCAAAAAGATTGTTTTTTCGGGATTATATACGAGGTCATAAAATAAATGTTGCTGGTTCACAAATTCATAAGGAATAAGTGGGAAACTTTGGTCATTAGGAGCCATGCCCAAAGGGGTTGTATTAATGATGAGTAAATGCTCCTTTAGATGAGTTTCGGTGAGGTCAGAATAGGCAAGTTTATCAATGCCTGCTGTACGAGAAACAAGTTGGTAAGCAATTCCCAATTTTTGAAGCACATAAATAACGGACTGAGCCGCTCCACCTGTTCCTAAAATGAGGGCTTTTTGATGATACTTTTGAAGCAGTGGTTTTAGTGATTGTTCAAATCCTACCACATCAGTATTATAGCCAATGAGCTTGCCATTACTGAGTTTGATCGTATTGACAGCCCCTACTTTTTTAGCTGTTTCATCCAATTCATCCAAAAAGGGAATGACTTGCGTTTTATAGGGAATCGTGACATTTAGTCCTTTCAGTTTTTTAGTCGTTTTCAGTAAAGATTTAAGGTCTTCTATTCGCGCTAATGGAAAGGCTTGATAACGTGTATTGGGAATGTCTTCTCGGTAAAATTTTTCAGTAAAATAGGTCGCTGAAAAAGAGTGTCCAAGTGGGTAGCCTATTAGCCCGTAAGTGTCGGGAATAGCAGGGGGAATGTCGATTTGTTTGGAGTTTTTGTGTGCCATGTTTGATGATTGGGTGATAGGATGATATATTATTTAATCGTTACTTTTTATGGAACCGTAAAAGCATCAAAGGGAAGCGGAAGTGCATATACGGCAACTCCGTCGGACGTTTAATCGTAAATCGTTTCATCGTCCACCGCGTGAGGGATAGTAGTGGTAGCTTGGTGAAGTAGCTGACTAGTGACGCCTGTGTTGGCAGGGCTGACGAAGGAAGACACTGCCAGCACTTTGGCGGAACAGGCTGCTACAAGGCAACTACAAGCGGATAGCCCGACCTTTTTTCGCCTCCTGCCTGTTGATGCATTCATGTATCAACGGGGGAGGCGAAAAAAGGACACGCCCAAAAAATTATATGGCTTTTTTATTGCCTCCTAAACGCTCCAAAATGAACACCAAAGCGAAACCTGCTACTAGTAAAAGGGCTGCTCCGACAATATAAGCCTCGTCGCCAGTGATTTGGGCATAGTTAAAAGGGGAAACATTTTGTTGAAGAAAAGGTTCGGTTTCTCCATGACTGTTGACGCGGGTAGAAATGGTTTCTTTCCAAGGCCATACTTTATTGAGTGAGCCGATCATAAGACCTGTGAGAAAGGCTAGGGTGAGGTTGCGATATGATTTGAATAGCCACGATAATACATGTGAAAAGCTTAGTAATCCGACTCCACAACCAAGCATGAAAATGCCAAGTGTAACGATGTCGCGATCATTGACGGCTCCTAGTATGGTGCTGTACATGCCTAGTAGGAGTAGAATGAAACTTCCAGAAATGCCGGGCAGGATCATGGCGCAGATGGCGATGCAGCCTGCGAGGAATACGAAGAGTAGGTTGTCGGGAGCTTGGGTGGGATTGGCAATAGTGATAAAGTAGGCTATTCCAATGCCGAGTACTAAGATAATTCCTGATTTTATGTCCCAATGGCTGAGTTGTCGAGCGATGTATATGGCTGATGCGATGATGAGTCCAAAAAAGAAGGCCCATAGTAAAACGGGGTAGCTGGTGAGTAAATGTTCAATGATTTTGGCAAGTGATAGGATACTGACGACAATGCCCGCAAATAGGGTCAGTAGAAAAGTGCCATTGATTTGTTGCCATGCAGTGGCTAGTCCTTCTTTTTTTAGTGTTATTAATACACTAGGGTTGATTGATTTGATCGAATTGAGCAGGGTTTCGTAGATGCCAGTGATGAAGGCAATGGTACCTCCTGAAACTCCTGGCACGACATCGGCAGCTCCCATAGCCATTCCTTTTAGAAAAAGAAATAAGCGATCTGTAATAGTATTCATTCGTTGATTTTTGATAAATAGAAGTGCAAAAATAACTTATTGTGTAGACTTTAAAAAGCTTGACTATCTTATAACAATGTGTAGCTATTAAAGTGAAAAGATAAACAAATTGTTTTTTTGGATAATATTGGCTGTAAGTCTTTGATAAATGTGCTTTTAGTTATTCGATTTTTTGCCCTCCTCATCAAGTTTTGTCAGTTTCCTGCAATTCTAGCAACATAATGTGGTAAAAGGCGTAAGCTTTTGATTGGTAAACGACCTTTTTATTTTGGATTGAATATAGTGTATATGTTTGTATTTTTACGAATAATAATTATTTAATTTTTTATTATGCTATTTGTTAGTTGTTTATGCCTGTTGTTGCTGGCTGTGGATACTAGTGTTTAGTGTGTATAATACGTTTATTTACCATTATTTATTTCCATTTCAAAAACCATCATTCTTCAAAAGCTTAACTAAGTACGAGATATATTTCTGTTAAAAACGGAATAATTCTTGTTCATAAGCAAACCTGAAGAGATTCCTATGTCCTTTTCTTACCAAATATTTTGATTTTTTTTAATGTCAGTTAGTATAAATTCTCTGTTATGGAAATAAAATCTACGATGGCTGTCTGCCTAGGAGTTTTTCTCCTAATGACGAGTTATTTCTGTAGCGCCCAGATTGCTGCGCAGTCTACCTATGATTTGCAATTTGCAAATCCGGTGTCTGACTGTGGCGAGTCTCCTCCCAAGCTGTGTGTGGATATACAGATAAGGGCGTCGGATGGAGCAGGTGATTTTGCGATTGCCTCCCATACAATATGGTTCTCCTATAATAAAAGTGCCATAAATAACGCCACCTATACATCTGTAGAGTTTAATGAAAATACTTCATGTACCACAGATAGCGGGAGTTCAAACCCTTTTCTGGTGCCTACTTTTTCTTCTGACGATGTGACTGATAGTCGCGGTCAGGCGAATGTGACGACGCTTTCTGCCAGCGGTCAACCGGCAGGATTTGAATGTCCAGTTATTAGTAGTAGTTGGATTACAGTTGGTAGTGTTTGTTTTGACATTGCCGACAATTCTTTAAGTTCAGATCTTCAATTTGATCGAGATCTGACAGTAATAAACAAGGCTGACAATACTCCAGAACATGACATGGGAACATTTTCACCTGCTGATATTTCATTAGGAGTATCGGCTGGTACACCTACATCAGATAAGACATTTATTTGTTGGGGAGAAGATGTTACTTTAAGTGTAAGTGATTATGTTTTGGGAGATAGTCGGGACGGTTATATTGGTTTAGTAGTTAGTGAAACCTCTGGTTTGACTTCTTTATCTGGCGAAGTTGCTTATTCGTTAGATGCCACTGATATGGCTACTTATGGGAATGATGGTTCGCCATATCCCACCAATCAACCTTTGTACCTTTATTCTTTTGTAGGAGAAGGTGCTGATGTTGGTACTATTAATCCTAATTGTACAGATATTCAACAGGCAGCCAATGCTTTGGTGATGTTGCAAGAAATCCGCATTAATAATAATGCGGGTGATCCTGTTTATGACTGTAGTGGGGCTACCAAACAAGCTTCTTTGTTTGTGGAAGGTGGTATGCCTGCTTATGATGCCGATGAGGTATTTACAGTTGACGTAGTAGGAGCTGATTATAGTGGCTCTGCTACTGTTGCTAATCAATCGACTGTATTGATTGATGTAACAGATGGCACCCCCTGGACAGTTACTTTTACAGATAGCCAGGGTTGTACAGTTGAGATGCGAGACACCTTTAATGAAGCAGAAGATTGTGGTTGCTCTATATTAATTGTAGAGGCTGCACCTCAAGCTTGTGAAACAGATGGCACTTATAAGCTGGATGTTACTATTTCTTATGGTAGTATGCCTGCTGATGGTGCTATTACTATTTCTAGCGATCATTTTTCTAATACGTATGAATTTCCCGTAGAAGGTAGTGGAACAACCACATTTACGCTTCCTAATATTACTGGAAATGGAACTGCTGATGTAGATATTATGGCGGCCTATACAGCGGGTGGTTGTACTTCTAGCTTGTTGCGTGCTTACGATGCCCCAACTTGTGAACCAGGTTCTGGTGGCGGAAATTGTGAGTTAACAGCAGTAGGTGTTGTACTTGGCCCTTGTGATACGGATAATGAATTTTTATTAGCAATTAATAGCTATAATGGAAGTAATCTTAGCGATGAGTTTACAGTAACCGTCAATGGTTCTACTCCTTATGGGCCTTATAGTTATACCGATATTAGTTCGGGTGTTTTTGTTGGAAGTTTTGCTGGAGATGGCAATGACTTGTCTATTATTATTACTGATTCAGATGACAATACCTGTACCTTTGATGCTGGTGTTGTAGATGGAAGCCGCATTTCGGCTCCTTCTTGTGATCCTGATCCTCAACCTACTTGTGAAGTTGTTGCTGGTGCTATCGCAACAAGCGACGCCTTAGAGGTTTGTGTGGGTGATGGTGATGCCGATAATGTAACAGTAAGTGTAAGTGGGTCTTCTTCAACAGAATATGGCTTCTTAATTACTGATCAGTCAGGAATGATATTGAGTGATGGTATCCAAGCTGCTCCTAATTTCAACTTTGAAGGGGCAGGTGTTGGTGTTTGCTTAATTTGGGGTATTGCTTATGATGATGCCGCCGATTTGACAGGTGTATCAAAAGATGATGATGCTAATAATATTGGTGGTTGTCATGCTTTATCCAATTCTATTTCAATTAATCGAGTAGATTGTTCTACTGCTTGTACTGTTGATGCTGGTGCTATTGCAACCAATGATCCTACGGATGTTTGTACGGATGATGGGGTTGAAGATAAAGTAACAGTCACTACAATGGGCGAATCTGGTACCGAATATGGCTATTTAATCACTGATCAAAATGGTGTCATTTTAAGTGATGGTATTCAGACAGGGGCAGTCTTCAATTTTGAAGGTAATCCTGCTGGTGTTTGTTTGATTTGGGGTATTGCTTATGAAAATGCTGCTGACTTAACAAATATAGCACAAGGAGATGATGCTAATAATATTACTGGTTGCTTTGATTTGTCTAATCCATTAGAAATTACTAGATCTGCAAATTGTGGAGC
>JAHDCM010000071.1:9263-10993 GCA_020629895.1 Bacteroidota bacterium | reverse complement strand
GTGAATGTACGCGGTACGAGGGAATCGTTCTATCGCGAGATGCAAAATCTTGCGTCTCTACAATAAATACATAATTTGATCTTAATTATAAAAACGATCTTGTGACCATTGCTTCGGATTGTTGACAATATAATTGGTAATATTATGATATGCTTGTTCTGTACGAATAACATGTTCATAATATCTTGCTTGCCAAGCATATTGGGGTTTGTGTTTACGAGCATTTTTCCAATTTCAGATAACCTCATTTTCCCTTTTTGTACACAACCAAAATAATGAATGCGATCTTGGGTGCAAATAGTCTAAGATCATCATAAAGGCGCAAAATTTTGCGCCTCGCGTGATAATATCATCATAAAGGCACAAGATTTTGCGCCCCGCGTCAGCCCCCCCAAAAAATGACCACATTTCCGCGCAAGGGATAGTAGCGGTAGCTTGGCGAAATAGCCGCTTTTGTGCGGCAAGGACTAGCGGGGCTGACAGCGGAAGACACCGCTAGGACTATGCCGCACCAGCGACTATGAGGCAACTACAAGCGAATAGCCCGACCCCATTTTTGCCCATCAACCTGTCGGGTTTGTTGTTGAAGGGCAAGCACAAGACATTGCCCCTACAAAACCTGACAAGTTTCGATGGGCAAAAATGGGGATGCGCCCAGAAAATTAAATAAATTAAAATGAGAAATTCCACCCTAGATTGACACTAACAGCCCACACATAATTACCGCGTTGAAAAGTTGTTTCTTGGCGCGTAAATGAAAGCCCACCATTGACGATATGTTGGGTATGAAGCGGACGTTGGTATTGGAAAGAGATACTTTGTGCGCGGAAAAAATAGGGTTTTTCTACTAGCAAACCGACATTGGATTGGATGCGAAAATTGGCAGGCGAGAAGCCTGCACCTGCACTAATCGCCCAGAAATGCTTGGCTTGGTAATAACGACGTATCGCGAAACTTCCTGACTTGGAGGAACCGATTTCTTTGGGGGTAAGATTGCCGCGAATTAGAAACATATAATTGCCTTTGTATTTGGTAAAAGATGCCGAATAGATGGTGGTGCGGTTGTTATTACCAAAGTGCAATTGTCGAAATCCAAGTGAAATTTCTTTTCCTTTGGGTAAACCCATGAATAACTCGCCACCAATACGGTGATTGGGAAATAGGGAGGTAGGGGAGTAACCGTAATTGAGCCAAGCGTATAAGCCTTTTCCTAATTTGGGATAAAAATCGACTTCGAATTGCCAGGCATTTTGATCAAAACGATTGGCATAATTAAGACGACTAATGATGGAGCCGCGGTTGGTTTTGCGTTTGTAACTAAGGCTGGCTTGGTAAAACTGTCCAAATACAGCGGTATGCGCGCGAAATTTTGAACTAATATTCAAGGCATTTAGATAGTTCTTTTTTTTGCGTAATTCTGTGTATAATTTTAGGGCTTTTTCATGCGTTGGGTCGAGTTCCAATATCTTTTTGACTGTTTTTAGGGCGGTTTTATGTGTTTCTAGTTTAACCAATAATTTTGCCTTTTTGAACAATAAACCAATATCTTCAGGGTGATATTGTAGCCCTGTCTCTAGGACAGCAAGCGATTGTTTTTTATTACCCGACCACGATTCCAGATCACTCAAGGCATGAATGGCATCTTTATATGCAGGTTTGTTAGCGAGTACTTCTTGGAGGACAATTCTACCCGCTTCATATTGTTTATCCCACGCATAAGTGCGTCCCAA
>JAHDCM010000071.1:0-9163 GCA_020629895.1 Bacteroidota bacterium | reverse complement strand
CCCAACTGTTCAAGTGTCTTGGCTTTTGCTACTAGTAATGTTTCGTAGTTAGGGTTTGCTTTTAAGGCCTTGTTGGCAACCTCCAAACCAACTTCTAGTCGTCCTGCTCGAAGTTCAGTGGTAGTGAGTGCCGTAGCTGCATCCGGATAATCAGGTGCGCGTTGTATTACTTCTTCAAAATGTGTACGCGCTACCTCATAATTATTTTCCCAAAGATAGGTGCGTCCTAGTAGAGTGCGTACATCATGAAAATTGGGATGTTCTTTTAATAGGTGATGACAAATAGCACGCGCATCTGTAAAATCTCGATTGAAAGCTAGTTGACGAGCTTCTTCAAATAGTTCATCAGGAGTGAGCGATAATAGGGACGCAGGAATGGTAGTAGTGGAGGATGGTATGGGGGAATAGGATGGAGGGCTTGTAGGGACTGTGATTTTTTCTCCTGCTTTAGGCATTAGCCTATCTTGGTAACACACATACTGGTTGAGTGCTTTAAATTGGTTGAACTTGGTTTGTAATACTTGTTTGATGCTGTCGTTTTTGTACTTTTCTATATAAAGGTTTTTATAAATTTTATAGAGTTCGCCATTGGATAGAAAATAATCTTCATGAAGATAGTCGAGCAATTGGTTTTTATTGCGCATAAGAGCGATAGCGCGCGTATTTTGAAACTCTTTGCTCATATCCAATGCGCCACCTAACCAGTGAGCAGCTTTCGGGAATGACATTTCGTAATTGTCTCGTAAGTGGGCAAGAATGGTAGGCGTTATATCAAAATGGGTAGAAACTCCTTGAAAAGTTTCGGTTTTTTGAAGTAGGGGAGAATATACCATTAAAGGAACGCGGAAGCGGTCGATTTGGGTGCTTAGTGGAATGACATCCATACGATGGTCGCCTGTGATGACAAATATGGTATTTTGAAAGTCGTCTCGTTGCCGATAAGTTTCAAAAAACGTTTGTAACGCATCGTCAGCAAACATCACCGCAGCATACTGTTGAAGGTAGGTTTTATATTGTTCTTTTTGGTTGGCATCTAATCCTAGTTTGTCAAAGTGCTGTTCGACTTTTTTATAATAAGCTTCTTCTCCTTTGAAGCGAAAAGGAGCGTGGGTTGTCATGGTTAAATAAATATCTAAACGAGGTGATGTCCCTTGCTTTTCCATCAATTCGAAAGAACGTTGAAACACGGCTTTATCCGAATAACCCCAACTAAATCCTTCATCATTCGGAATCATTTTTTCATAACCTGCTCCAAAACTTTCTACGTCTTGCATAAAATCTAGTCCATGCCGTTTGAAATATACATCTTTACGATCAAAACGTAATGGGCCGCCATAATAAAAATGGGTTGCGTATCCTTGTTCCTTGAGCAAACTCAGTAAAGATTGGTGTCGGGGCATTTTTTCTTCCATTGCCAAAAAACCATTATTGGCGTAGGGAGTCGATGAAAAAATGGAAGGCATGACACCATAAGTTCTACCAGTCGTACTAAGGCAGTTGGGGAAGTAGAGACTCTTTTGTGAAAGGGAGTCGAGGAAGGGCGTAAAGCTTTTCAAATTAGCTTGTGGACCACTAAAGGCACTGCTCAATCCTTCTACAATCACAAAGACAAGGTTAGGGGCTTGGTCTGCTTTTTTCAAATAGGGGGCAAGTACATCAGGTGTATTGTCTTGGTGCCAAAGCGGATATTGGCTATTGGTATCTCCTGAATGATTTACTTTGACCACATTGGCTGCCATCTGTGCTACTTTGGCATCTTCCTTTTGTTTTTGATACCAACTAGCAAGAAAATAACGGGTTTTATTGGTCACTAAATAGTAATCTACATCTTGGTTGTAGTGTGCTTTTTGAGGGCTGGTAAATGGGCTAAGTATTAAGGAAAGGAGGAGGAGACCGAGAAAGCCTAAACTAAAAAGCCGAGGACTATTTTTTTGACTAAAATAAGTAGGAAGCCGAAAGCAGATATATAGGATACCAATAATGGGAATCAAAAAAAGCAGGGCTTTCATTCCACCTAGTTCTGCTTTGACTGTATAGGATACTTCTGTCCATTCATAACCAAAAACATCTACGCCTAGTGGTACTAGCATTTTAGCAAAGTATTGAGATAATACTAATTGGAGAAGGGTATAAGTACCTATACAAATACTATAAAAAATAAAGGCAACTTTGGGTTTCCATAAATAGAAAGCCAAAAAGGGAAGGCATAAGATGGCTGAAAGTTGTAAGAAAAAGAACAAATCGTAACCCAAACCTAACCATTCAAATTCAAAGCTATTGGCGGGAATGATATGGGTGGTTAAAACTAATAAGTATTCTATAATACGAGCTAAAAAAAAGATCAGTAGTAAACTAAAACTGATAAGTGTAAATTTTTTAAATCCTTCTTGGATACGATCGGTATTTAGCGAAATAGTAGCCATTGGTTTTTTCTTTTTTCAATTTGTAACAAATAATGTATTTGTAGAGTACAATAAGTAAGCCTATCTATTTTAGTTTGTACGTATCTAAACGCAAAAGGTTAGGGTTTTTATTTGGCTTTCTTTTTGATATACATATAATTTATGATATGCCATCTTAAATGATATTATATATTAACAATATTACACTTCAGGGCCTGTTTCTAGTGCTTATCTTCTTTGTAGGATTGGCTTTGCTATGCCTATTATTCATTTTCATAGATGCTTATAGAAAGAAAAAAAATAAGCGAGAGGAAGTAGAGGTCAAAAACGATTACCAAGCTTTATTGATTGAGTATATTTATGAAGGAGGAGGAAATAGTTTGGTTAAAATTGTAGATGCAATTGAACAAGCAGATCGGTCGCGGAAAAAGTATGTACGTACCAATTTTCTAAAAGAAATATTATTATTACACGCTAATATTATTGGAGAAGAAGCGGATCGGCTACAAGGTTTGTATTTGAGTTTGAATTTTAAAGACGAGTCGCTAAAAAAAATGAAGTCTAGTAACCCGCAGCAAATTATACAAGGAATTGCGGAACTGCGACAAATGGAGGTCATTAATGCTTACCCTCAAATTACTTCCTTTTTAACACATACCGATATTTCAATTCGTACTGAAGCAATGCTTGCCCGCATCCAGTTGGGGAAGGAACCATTTGGGTTCTTAGATCAGTTAGAAACACCACTTACCGATTGGCAACAAATGCGTTTACACCATGCCTTACAACGTTTTCATCGTAGCCAAATTCCAGATTTTAGTCAATGGCTGACCAATGCTAATGAAACGGTTGTTGTTTTTGCGATTAAAATGATTAATGAATACGATCAACTAATCAAAGATCAAGATGCAGTTATTGAAAAACAACTAATTGCCTATTTAGAACATCCCAATATGGAGTTGAAGAAAGCAGCTATTAACACACTTGCAAAATGGCCAAGTGAAGAACTAGCCGCTATTTTTTATGAACAGTATCAACACGCCCGCCAAAAAGAACATCAACTTGCCTTATTATCCGCTTTACAAGATCTTGCCTCAGAAGCTTATTTGCAGCGGTTTGAAACAACACTCATTACTAATAAAGACATAGACTTTGATACACAATTGGCAATTGCAAAGGTAATTGCCAATATAAACGGTATCGGAAAAAAACGCCTAAAAGCGATAGGAGAAAATAGAGGAGGGCATATACAATCTATTATTCAACATGTTTTAGATAATCGAATATAGAGCTGGAATAGGGATATGTTGTATTTGTTGTATGTGTTAGGGGCAGGCTTTTAGATGTTTTTGTGTTATTCTATAATAGATGTTGTAACATTTGTTTAATCTCTCCGTACAATTAGATGTTGCAACATTATTATACAATGTCGCACTAATTCTCCAACATAATATTAAAAACTATGGTATTAACAATTTTTAGAAACGACATGTTATATGTGATTTGCGAATATCACCCCATTGCCATTATTCGTACAAGTTATGCTACCAACACTTATTGTGGAACTTCAAACACAGTTGATTGTGGAACTTAACAATGGTTCTTAATCCCATTTCTTTGCCAAAACTAATTGCTTCTTTGAACATATTATTTTATTCAAAGAAGCTTTTTTTTTATCTGAATTTTGTTAATGCTTTTTGCGCGCTTTATTGGCATGGCATAAAGCTTGCTATTTACAAATATATATGTTGCAAAACATTCTATACTATCTCGTACATTTCTTTCAGTATAGTATTTTACTATATAGCATGATGGTTATAGGCTCTTATTTAATTATGGGCTTAGTATCTGCTTGGGAGGTATATAAGTATCGAAAAAGTATTGAACAAACCGATTTTAGAGTCTTATTAAAATCTCCATTTGCGCCTTCTATTTCTATTATTGCCCCTGCCTATAATGAGTCGGCCACCATTGTCGATAATATTCGCTCCTTAGCAAGTTTGCATTATGGCAAATTAACTGTCATTGTAGTGAATGATGGTAGTAAAGATGATACGTTACAAAAAGCAATAGAGGCTTATGACCTAGAGCAAGTCAATTTTGCATACAATGAGCAAGTACATACCAAACCAGTAAGAGGCGTATATAAATCGAAAAATCCTGCGTTTAAAAAACTCATAGTAGTGGATAAAGAAAATGGAGGTAAGGCAGATGCTATTAATGTAGGGGTGAATGTTGCAGAGACTAACCTGTTTGCTTGTATTGATGTCGATTGCGTCATCGAACCTGATGCCTTTCTGAAAATGGCAAAACCATTTATGGAAGCAACAGATGAAAAAATAATAGCAGCAGGTGGAATTGTATGGCTCACCAATGAATCTGAAATAGAGGATGGAAAATTGATCAAATTAAAAGTACCCAAAAGTTATGTCCCACGTATCCAAGTAATTGAGTACATACGGGCATTTTTACTAGGTAGAACGGCTTGGAGCAAAGTCAATGGACTATTGCTTATTTCAGGAGCCTTTGGATTGTTTGACCGAGAAATTGCGATTGCTGCGGGAGGCTATAAACACGACACAGTAGGAGAAGATATGGAATTGGTGATGCGGATGCATAGTTATATGCGAAAACAAGGAGGTCCTTATAAAATTGCATGGATTCCAGAACCTTTATGCTGGACAGAGGCTCCTGGCGATTATAATATCTTAGGCCGTCAACGCAATCGCTGGACGCGCGGAACAATTGAATGCTTGATGATCCACAAAGAAATGTGTTTCAATCCACGTTTTGGCATTTTAGGGTGGCTTAGTTATCCTTATTGGTTTCTAGCCGAATGGCTTGCTCCTTTTATCGAAGCTGGAGGCTTATTTTTCTTTTTAATTATGGCTATCTTTGGATTAGCTAATTGGTCGTTCTTTTTCTTGTTAACATTTTGTTTATATGCTTTTGCCTTATGGTTGTCGATGTTCTCCGTACTCGTACAACAAATGAATTATAATAGTTACAACGGATTTAAAGGAGTAATGCGCCTATTGTTTGCAGCCTTTACAGAACCTTTTATTCATCATCCCAGAGTCGTTTATTGGGCCTTAAAAGGCAATTACGATTTTTTTACTGGAAAAAATACAGGGTGGGGAGAGATGGTTAGGCAAGGTTTTAGTAAGGAAAAGAAATAGGAGCATCAACTAATCCTTCAATTCATTAATCACCCCCTTATCACCTAATATTATGAAAGGAGTAATTTTTACCGAATTTTTAGAAATGGTCGAAAACAAATTTGGCTTTTTAGTAGCCGATAAAATTGTTTCCGAAACCACCTTGCCAAGTAATGGTGTTTATACAGCAGTTGGTACCTATTCACATGGCGAAATGGTAAGTCTAGTAACAGCACTCAGCAAAGAAGTGGATATGAGTATTCCCCAATTATTAAAAGCTTATGGAGACCACATGTTTGGACAGTTTGTAAAGTACTATCCACATTTTATGGAAGAGGCTAAAGATGCTTATGAGTTTCTGGCAGGTATTGAAAATTATATCCATGTAGAGGTACGTAAATTGTATCCCGATGCCGAATTACCCCATTTCAAAATTGAACAACCTGATGAGCATCAACTGATCATGCTCTATCATTCAGAGCGAAAAATGGCCGATTTTGCAGAAGGGCTAATTGAAGGGTGTATTAGATACTATGAAGAAGATATAAAGTTTGAGCGGGTAAATGTAGAAGCAGATGGTACGATTGTTCAATTTTCATTTATGAGACATGCAGGAAGTGGACGCGCTTAAAAATATTATTCGTAGAGAACGGGCAGCTCGAAAGGAAGCAGAAGGGATTATGGAGCAAAAGTCTTTAGAGTTGTATCAATCGAATGAGGCGTTAAAAGCACTGAATAACTCTTTAGAGGAAAGCATTATTCTGCGTACCCAAGAGATTGAAGATTCGCGCGCCGAATTGCAAGTAGCAAAAGAATTAGCAGAGGCAGCCAATTTTGCAAAGTCGGAATTTTTGTCGAAAGTTAGCCATGATATTCGCACGCCACTTAATGCCATCGTTGCTTTAGCCGACCTACTACAAACAGTTCACCTACCCTCAGAAGGGGAAGAGTATGCCCAGTCAATTCACTTTGCAGCAAATAATTTACTTAATCTAGTCAATGAATTATTAGACCTTGCCAAAATAGAATCAGGGAAAATCACCTTCGATGAGTCCGTATTTGAATTAAAAGCCCAAATTCAACAACTCAAACTACTCTTTGAGCATAAATTTCAAGATAAACAGCTAGAATTTAACATAGAAATTGATGAAAAAATCCCTGACAAACTAAAAGGCGATCATCATAAACTCAATCAAATACTAGTAAACTTAATTGGGAATGCACTCAAGTTTACGCACCATGGATATATTGCACTTCGAATTAAACAACTAAGTAGAAAAAGACAACATATTATACTCTCCTTTGTAATTGAAGATACAGGCACAGGGATTGCCAATGACCAATTACCACTAATTTTCGACTCTTTTATCCAAGTACACGAACCTGCACAAAATGCAAAAGGAAGTGGGCTTGGACTTACCATTGTAAAACAGTTGGTAGAGTTGCAAAACGGAGAAATAAAGGTAAGTAGCGAACTAGGCAAAGGAACTGTTTTTACTTTTTCCTTACCCTTCGAAATTAGCTTCTTTGAAGAAGAAAAAATAGAAGTAGCGAATGAAATTGTTTCACTAGAAGGAATAGACATTTTATTGGTAGAAGATGATGAGATGAACCAGTTTGTTGCCAAGCGTACTCTACAAAAGTGGAAGGCTAAGGTCAGTATCGCAGATGACGGATACATTGCCTTAGAGATGCTCAAAAAACAACATTTTCATATCGTACTAATGGATTTGCAAATGCCTGGTATCAATGGATATGAAACAACGATACAAATACGAAATGGAGAAAAAGGAGTAAAAAACGCAGATATTCCAATTATCGGATTTTCTGCAAATGCCTACGAAAGTACCCGTCAAAAAGTTCTCGCCACAGGAATGAACGACTTTGTATCAAAACCTTTTAAAGCAGAAGAATTAAACAGTAAAATAAAACGATTAGCCCTACAAGATTAAGGATTTTTTTGAATATATTAGCCCTCATGAAAAAAGCCCAACAAACCTTGCTCTTAGTTGTCCTTTTTGGATGTTTTTTAATGCTTTATGCTTGCGGATTTCAATCGCAATCAAGTCCGAAAGAAACAACTCAAAAAAAAGAAATAATAACGAAGCAGCCAATTCAATTTATAGAAGAAGTACCCTTTGATTCGGTCTTGGTAAAAGCAAAAAAGGAAGGTAAAATCATCTTCGCTGACTTTCATGCCGATTGGTGCAAACCTTGTAAAGAAATGGAACAGCAAGTATTTACCAAACCCAATGTAGCCGACTATTTCAATGAGCATTTTATCAACTACAAAATCAATATCAAAACCGATATTGGCAAGCAATTAAAACAACAATATCGAGTTTACGATTTCCCTTCACTACTGTTTATCGACCACACTGGCGAAACACAACTCACGAGTGTCGGATACATTGATGCAAAAATGTTATTGGAGTTCGGAGAGGATGTAATGAACCCGTAGTTTATAAAAAACTTGATTTTTATTTGAAAACTAGAGGAATACCCTTGAACTTCCTATCGTCTAATCTTCTTCGAAATATCCTTCTTGGTAATAGCCATAGCAGTCAGCATACCCGCTGCCAAAGCACCTCCAATACCACAACTCACCACATCCTGTCCCGTCAAATATAATTTTTTAATAGGCGTATGCACGCGTAAAAATTTCTGTTCATAACGATCTGGGTCATGATCTAAACCATAAATCTCACCCTTATCATAATTACAAAAATGGCGAGTCGATAGGGGAGTAGACAACTCATAATAATCCACTTTGCCCTTTGTTTGCGGTACATACTCATACAACTTATCCAACAAACGTTGCGCAAATTTTTCCTTAAAAGCCTCATAATCAGTCCCGCGTTTTTTCCAACGTTTATCCTCCCACTGTTCAAACCACTCATAAGGAGCAAGTGTAATAATTTCCAATGTAGCCCGACCAGGATAACGATTCTCAAAATCAGGGTCTTTAGCACTCGGAAACGAAATATAAACAACAGGTAAAGGGGCATTATCTGGATCAGCAATAAAGTTGGCAACATTTTTATCATGATCATAAGCTCCCTCTGGATAAATCCAAAAATTAGGCTTTTCCAATCCTAGTTCGGCAGTCGAGTGCTTAAAACCAACATATAAACACAAGTGAGCAGCAGAAGGCCGCACCTTATCCGCTTGTATATCTAGTTTATGTTTTTGGGTAATTTGTGGCGACAACAACTTATTATAAGTCGTCATAATTCCTGCACTACTAATCACCAGCGGAGCCTTAATTTCCTTCCCATCTGCCATACGCACCCCCGTAGCCTTATTATTTTCTACGATAATTTCTTGCACTTCTGCATTTGTCAAAATAATGCCTCCCGCAGCCGCAATCACAGGCGATACTGTTTCCACAATACGAGCCGATCCTCCAATCGGATAATTACCTCCGTTCATAAAATGCTTCACCACCATCGCATGAATCGCAAAACTACTTTCAGCAGGCGGCATCCCATAATCACCATACTGCCCACAAAGCACCCCAATCAACTCCTCATTATCCGTAATCGCCTCCATCATTTCACGAGTCGTTTTACTCGAATATTTCAACATTTCTCGCCGCATTTT
>JAHDCM010000070.1 GCA_020629895.1 Bacteroidota bacterium | reverse complement strand
ATAAAAAGGAGACCGTAATCTTCAAAGATTAACGTCTCCTAATAAACACAACCCAAACAACTGATTTAAAATTGTTTTTTGTTAATGTCTGTAATTGAATTTTAAAGAATAGGAAAGTAAGCCTATAAAGACCCACTTTCCCATTTAAAACACAACCCAAACAACTGATTTAAAATTGTTTTTTGTTACACTTTGCCATTCGGTTCGTTCTTTTAAAGAATAGGAAAGTAAGTCTATAAAGACCCACTTTCCCATTTAAAACACAACCCAAACAACTGATTTAAAATTGTTTTTTGTTACACTTTGCCATTCGGTTCGTTCTTTTAAAGAATAGGAAAGTAAGCCTATAAAGACCCACTTTCCCATTTAAAACACAACCCAAACAACTGATTTAAAATTGTTTTTTGTAAAAGAACAGGAACACCAGAAAAACTCAAAGAGCTGCAAGAGGAAAACTTAGTGTATAAGAAGGAAAGATGACTATAAAATCACAACAATTAATCATCTAAGCTATTTTCCTCTTACAAGCTACTCCGAATCATTGTTTAGTAAAGATGAAAAAGTAAATGAGTCCATAATGTGACACTAGCTTGTTGTTAGTCAAGGCGTAAAACGTAGGCGATGCAGCGCATCAGCGAGGCTTTACAACGCTGAATAGCGACAAGACAGTCAGCATTATAGCCTTAGTTATTTATTCTTCTTTACTTATCAAGACAAACTAAAATTATCTTTTCTGTTGTTTCTATCGTAAAGATAAACCAAGCCCCAAAGTTGAACAACAACACTATTTGCTATCTTTCGGTATTTTTTTGTTCATTTTGTTCGAAAAAGGACAAAAAACACCTCATAAACATCTGTTTATGAGGCATTTAAAAAAAAACATGTATTTAGAATTATCGTAAAAAATGACGTTTTTTAGCCGTCTAAAAATATAACTAGTACTCTGTCAATGTTAGAATGCGGGTTCAGCTTTAAAAGTTTTTTTTGGCTAGTCAAGGCGTAAAACGTAGGCATACATCTATAGCAAGCCAATAGATGCGAGGCTTTACAACGCAGAATATCCAAAAAAAATTTAAAGTAACCCAGTATTTTAATGTTGCCACTGTACTAGGAAAAAGAAGGATAAGTCGCTTAAGAGACTGTCTTGATTTTAAAATCAAGACAGTCTCTAAAAGGTTTTTCGTTTTACATACGTTTTCTTTCGCCTTTTTTTTCCAAAAATATATTCATAGCCCACTCCCCCAAGAAAAGCTTGATGATAAAATTTGGTTGAAGGTAAACTACTATTTAATTGATTTAATATTCGATATGGTTTTATCCCTCTAGTAAAACTTAGATTGGCATACAGACCTTTCCATAAAAAGTATTGAATACCTAAGTGAGCAGATAACTCCCAACTATTTTGATACCATGGTTCTTGAATTTTATTTGTAATAGAAAAAGAATTATACGGTTTAGCCCAAGTCCCAATAAAAAAAATATCTGTATGAATAACACTTTTCCATTTTTTTCTGATCTTCAGTATCTGAAAACCAGTATACACTTTCAATTTGGGGAATAGTTCGTACCCAAAGGTATTCATCATACCCCAATAGTTATATACCACCTTATTATAATGACGTATAGGTAAAGTATCCCTTTCTACCATAGGAAAGAATTGGTGAGGCGAGAACCCTTGTTCAACCTTATTCGTATATCCCATTACAACATCACTCAATGTTAATCCAATACTTAGTTTTGAATCAAATGTATAATCAAAACGTAAGTTTATATTCTTATGTAATAATGCTCCTACCTCGTAAGAATGGAGCGCAATAGACGATTTTTTAGGAAGACTTTTGGAAATAGCCCCCCCACCGTCCATACCCATAGAAAATTGAGCAAATAAACTATACGAACTAAGTGTAATAAAAAGGACTATAAAATATCTCATAGAGGGTTCTATTTTTAAAAAGTGGAGAGTTTTAGGCTCTCCACTTATAAAATCAATAGACTTAATATACGGCACAGAAAAACTTGTTAACTCTGCCTATATATAGCTACTTTCATTTACTGCTTTTTCTCTGTAAGTAGATAACAGCTAATATAACAGTACTTAATCCCACAATGGAATATTTAGCATTTCTTCAGTTGTACTATTATCCATTTTTACAAAGAAATCAGCTCTAATTATTTTACTACCATCCCTCCTAGTTCCAAAGTCCTGCCCTATCACATGTTTAGCAGTTACTTTTTTGCGTTTTTTTGACTTTTCTTTTGCAGGTATAATCTCCTGTTCATTAATACATTCATTCACAAAAAAGAAGCCTTCTATTCTAGTTCCCAAAGTTTTAGGGGGGCAAGCTTTTTTAAATGATCCATTTTTCTTCTTGAAAAATCTAGCTCTTGACCATACTTTAGGATTCACAAAAATATTATTAGTATTCGTTTGTCCAATTTCTGCCTCTAATTTGAATTCATCACCATTATGAGTAAATGTCATTGCGGGGATATTACTATTAATGTGATTACCTGATATACAAGGCTCATCAGGCTTACAAATTTCTAAGTCAATATCAACAAACAAGAATGGTGGACTATCGAAACAGTCATCACCACATCGCCCAGTAACAACACTTTCGAAAGATCCAAATACCACAATCGTAAAAACTCTACATTCATTAGGGCTTAAATCATCTAAATCATACGTATGTGTTATATTTTTCCACAAACCGCCATTGCCTCCTATAACTTCTAATGTTTCTTCATCCCCATCTCCCCAGTCAATAAAGAAATTTGAAATTTCGCAAGGAATAGAAGGTACGATACCATCAACTATAACATCTCTCAATGTTGGTCTTAGTTGTACTGTATTGAAGTTATTTTGGTGATTTTGTTCTATATGAGTACAAAGTTGTAATCCACAATCCAATGCGGAAGTACATTCAGTAGAACTACTAGGAATACTCGCCATACTAGTGCTTCCTAAAGTATTTACCTCTACATTACTACCTCTTGCACTTGCTCCATTTACTCTCAATATAGATAATGCCTTAAAATCTTGGTTTTTAACAATTCCAATATGATCGTCAGGAAGCATTTTGTAAATCGTTTCTCCGATTTGAACTTCATGATTACTATTTAATACTAATTGCAAATCAGGATCACCAATATATAAGTCTAATGCTTTTTTAAATTCGTGACTTTCAAATACTAGTCGATCATAGTGAGTAACTAATAATTCTACACCTAATAAATCATTAATAATAAAGTATAAAGGCTCATCAGCATGTCGGTAAGCATCAAAATCATCATTCAAACAAGGATCAGTTATATTACACTCTAAACAATCCTCTGTTTCAGGAACAGAGTCAGTATAAACATCTATTTCCTCTATATATCTAAATAATGTTTCTTGACTAGGAAAATAAAGCATGCCATTTTTAGTACTTACATTTAGTTTATCTAAAATCTTTTTTAATTCAATATGATGATTAGTTTTTGAAGCGATTCTTAAACTTACTGACGAAGAATCCTCTTCATTCATAACTGTATCAATATCTTTCTCACAACTATAAATAGCAAGCATTATAAAGGCTAAAAAAGCCCATTTAAACAAAAAATTATATTTCATTTTGAGTATTAATTTAAAACTGAATAATTAAATTGAAACACAAGATATCTTGGCTTTAATAAGTATTGATCTTTTCGCCAATTGGTAAGACTTGAAAAGGAATGGAATACTCCAATCCCTAGTGATAAATCATTTGTTAGCCAATGCGTTAAAAATATTTCTGTTCCCCAAACAAAGCGTTTAAACCGGTTCACATGATTAACTTGAGATGGGCCGATGCTTGTATAAGAAGTGGGATTATGCCAAACTTCTCGCATAGCATTACGAGTATTCAACCTCATCATGCCTTTCACATTAGCAGTTAAAGCAATAATTCGTTGGGCATGTATGGTAATACCTGTTGAAAGAGTAATGTTATTACAGTGAATCGTTTCCCAAAACTCCTGAGTTTTCGCACTTAGACTATTAGTATTTATAGCATAAGAGGAGTCTACCGCTTTACTAAAATGTCTCCCCTCAAAACCATATCTATTATATCCAATAGCAGTATTTAACCCTATAATTTTTTTTATAGGATAATTGAACGCAAACTGTATGTTTGCTCCCCAAACAGGCAATAAATCATAATAATAATCACTCTGATCATACAATTCTCTAAAATGTACATCACTGTATATCAATCCTATAGACAAAGCTAAATCAGCTTTTGAATTAAAGGTAGTATCTCTATCAGCTAATTCGTAATTCGCTACTTGTGCAATCGAATCTCTCACAAAAAGAGAACACATCATAATAAAAATAACAAATATGATATATTTCAAAACAAAGAAATTTTTATTATTAACAAACAGACTTCACCCATCATGCATGTTTAAGTTCACTTATTATTACAAATAAACTAATCACATACATCAAATAGTCCAAACATGTTACCCAAATCATAGCAACAGTAACCAACTATTCTACAAACAAATAGATGCTAAATTAAATTATGTATATAGGAAAGGAAAATCAGAAATTGGCTAACTAGAAGTATATACTTTTATTATAAACAAGAGGAAAGGAAAATCGAATGAAAAGTTTAAACTTAAAAAAAGAAATAATAAAATTATAGAAAGGAAAATCTATCAACAGTTCAAATGTAAGTAATAAGATTAAAAAAAACAACTCATAAGGAACTTATTTTTACATAAAAGATTTACTAGTTTGCTATTTAGAACCTTGAAAAGACGCATCTACAAGCCTCCAATAATTACTATTATATTAATTATCATTACTTGAAAAAATGAAATACGATATTCCAACAATACATCAAGCCATTCAAGCAGGAAAAGAAACTGATTTTTTATTTTTTTGGGGACATCGCCGTGATAAAAATGGAGGAGTTGGCAAAGGCTGTTTTAGTCAATGGTGGGAACAAAAATTTATTGTGGATGGCATTACCTACTCTTCTGCCGAACATTGGATGATGGCAGGAAAAGCTAAACTCTTTAAAGATGAAGAAATGTGGGAAAAAATTATCCAATCAGATAGTCCTGCTGCTGCCAAAAAACTAGGACGTAAAGTGCGTAACTTTCAAGAACACGCGTGGATCGAAAATCGCTATGAAATTGTGCGAGAAGGGAATTGGCACAAGTTCTCTCAAAGTGAAGTACTTAAAGGTGTTTTATTAGGTACCAAAGAAAAAGTACTAGTAGAAGCAAGCCCCTATGATAGAATATGGGGAATTGGCTTGTCCGCAAATGCTGAAGGAATTGAACATCCCAAAAACTGGCAGGGCCTCAACCTCTTAGGTTTTGCCTTAATGGAGGTAAGAGACCAATTAAGAAGTGAAAGCTAAATAGTTTCATAAACACATGAACCAAAGCCCATCAAACAAGCTGTTTGATGGGCTTTACTAATTGAATGATTAAGTTTATTCTATCGTATAAAATTATGCTGAAAAAGACGTTCCACAACCACAGGTACTACTAGCATTAGGGTTGTTAAATATAAAGCCACGATTATTTAAATCATTCAAATAATCTATTTCCATTCCGAGTAAGTACATCCCATGTGCTTTATTCATAAAGACCCGCATTCCTGCTATTTCAAAAATATCATCATTTTCTTTCTGTTCGTCAAATCCCAAAATATAAGACATTCCTGAACAGCCGCCGCCTTTTACTCCAATGCGCAACCCATGTGTATCGGGTACTTGTTTTTCATCACGAAGAGCAATTAACTCTTTTATAGCCGAAACTGTTAATTCAACAGGTGGTTTATCAAATAATGTTTGTTGAGAATTGGTATTCGTTGTTTCGTTCATAACTGGTACCTATTTTAATAAAATTCGTTGATATTATTCTAAAAACACAACAAGGGGATAAAAAGTTTGAAGGAGTACTAGAGTTATAAATTTAAGTATAAATGCTTAATTTACCTAAATTAAGTAGATTCCTTGACAAGGATACTAGATGGACTATTTTCAATTCCTACAAAAATCACTTATCTTAACAAACTCGCTGAATGTAACCAACCCACATCAAGCCACATTCAAAAATACCATTTTCATGTCACACTTATCACGAATAAACCTGCTATGCATCTGTATAGTAACCGCCTTTTTATGTGCCTATACACCTGCCTCTCTACCAATTCCTTCTCCTCCTATTTATAGTGAGATTCAAATTGACCTATCTAGTCCAGAAGCTGTTGAAAAATTCCATACCATTCCTCTTGCCCACGATTGTGGTGCGCATCATGATTTGAATAAAAAAACCATGCAATTGGTCGTGAATCAGACAGAATTGAAAATGCTGCAAGCACAGCAAATCCCTTATAACATCATTCACAATGATGCTAGTGCCTTTTATACAAAACGCCTTAAAGAACAAACATTCAATAAAAAATCAGCTATAGATATTGCTTGTGATTTTACAAACTATCCTGTACCTGAAAATTTTGAATATGGGTCAATGGGTGGATTTCTTACCTACGAAGAAATCATAGGACATTTGGATAATATGCATCAACTTTATCCTCACTTAATTACCGCTAAAGCACCCGTTGGCGAATTTGAAACCTATGAAGGTCGTCCTATTTATTGGTTGCGTCTATCAGACAATGCAGCAGTAGACGAAGCTGATGAACCAGAAGTACTTTATACCGCAGTACACCATGCGCGTGAACCAATGTCTGTATTTCAACTTATCTATTTCATGTATTACCTACTTGAAAATTATGAAACAGATGCTGAAGTAAAAGCACTTGTAGATAGCCGCGAATTATATTTTATGCCCTGTGTCAACCCTGACGGATACATCTACAATGAAACAACTAACCCTAATGGTGGTGGGTATTGGCGCAAAAACCGTCGGCCACACGATGATGGAGAATATGGAGTTGATCTTAACCGAAATTATGGTTTTAAATGGGCTTTGAATGATACAGGTTCCTCTGATGATACCTACTCGGATGTGTACCGTGGGGAAGCCCCTTTTTCAGAACCCGAAACACAAGCAATTCGCGCACTTTGCGCCTCTCATGATTTTAAAATTGCCTTTAATAACCATTCTTATTCCAATCTACTTATTTATCCCTGGGGACACGAAATAGGTGCTTACACCGAAGATGACGACTTATTTCAGATGCTTGCTACACGCATGACTGCCCATAGTAGTTACCGTTATGGAAATGGCTGGGATGCGATTCGTTATTTGGTAAATGGAGAAGCAGATGACTGGATGTATGGGGAACAGACCGAGAAAAATAAAATCTTTCCTTTTACACCTGAAGTAGGATCGCGAATTGATGATGGTTTTTGGCCAGAACAAGATCGTATTATCCCCTTATGTCAACAAATGATGTTGGCTAATTTGGAGGCTGCTCGTTTAAGTGGAGCCTTTGGTATTGTTGAACCACAATCTTCTTATGCATTATCCAGTCAAGCTGAAACGATTCAGTTTAATTATACCCATCTTGGACTACAAGATTCTATACTTGTACAAGTGACCTTTGAACCTATCTCTGATAAAATCATTTCCCCTACACGCACTATTATTGTAAATAATTTAGCAACACTAGAACAACAACTATTAGACTATCAACTTGAGCTGTCCAATACCATTCAAGCAGAAGACAAACTAACACTAAAAATAAAACTTGATTTTGGGGATACAGATGCCGAACAGTTTTTTGATTTTGTTTATCAACCTACTGTTGTTTTTGAAGACGATTTTGAAAATGGCTCCCAATGGGAAGGAAACTGGTTTGTAAGCCCTGAAGCTGCACATTCTGGCAGTTTCTGCCTTACAGACACCCCTAATGACACCTATACCGATGAGTATTATGCAGCTATTTACTCCCCTACTATTGATCTTCGCAATGCCGAAGAAGCAACCCTTACTTTTTGGGCAAAATGGGATATTGGGAATAGTTATGATGCGGTGTACTTAAATGTATTGGCTGATGAAAACACCCCACAATGTGGGCAATATACAGCCCCAGGATCAGAATGGCAACGAGAACGCCTACCTTGCTATGATGGAAAACAAAATGAATGGGTACAAGAAAAAATAGATTTAAGTGCCTATGTAGGACAGGAAATCCAAATAAATTTTGAAATTGAAACACAAAATGACGAATTCGAAATACATGATGGTTTCTTTATAGACGATCTAAAAGTGTACACCCGAAATAAAATGGGCCTTCATTTCCAATCAAAAGTATTTTTACAAGGTGCTTATGATGCTACAACTGGTGCTATGCGTCATGACTTACAAACACGAGAACTTATCCCAGAAAAGCAACCCTATAATAATGCTCCCTGGAATTATACTGGAAATGAAACCTATCAAATACCCTCCTCTTATGCTTACCCTATTGTTGATTGGATATTATTAGAATTACGCGAAGTTTCACAACCAACCGTTGTTGTAGAGCAAATAGCAGCACTTTTGCGAAATGATGGCGTTATTGTTGACATGTATGGACAAGAAGGAGTTTCATTCCAACAAACTAAGCGCACAGGCGAATATTATGTTGTTATTCGTCATCGGAACCACTTAGCTATAATGAGCGATACGCCTGTTCAAATTTCACAAACAAATACCTACGATTTTACAACTAGTATCGAACAGGCAAATGGAAGTGATCAATTGATAGAAGTAGGCGGAATGCCAACCATGCGTACTGGAGATACTAATAGTGAAGGAACTGTCACAGTGGCCGACCTTAATTATTATTTGACCGTTTCTGGTGGAGTTAGTACTTATAATAATGCTGATTGCAATTTAGATGGGGTTGTTACTATTGAGGATTTTAATCAACTTCAACGTAACTCAGGCGCATTAACCGTCAATTTATTGAGATATTAGGCCTAAAAAAGCCCCTCTATTGTACAATAGAGGGGACTAGACTGGAATTTTTAGATGTCCAAATGGAACTACATGAACATTTGGATTTTATTATCTTTACTTAGTAGTCTGTCCAGTTAATATTGTCGGGTTCTTTGAATCTTTTTTAGCCTGCACTTCGTTGTGAAGCCTCGTCAGAGCCTCCAGCTATGACTACCTTTCACGCCTTGTTCAGGCTAAAAAATCTTTCAAAGTTGATCCGACACTATTAACTAGAAAGGCTACTTAGTTACTAACACTTTTTCACTCACCTTTTTTCCTGCATTTTCAACTTCTACTAAGAAATAACCAGAACCTATTTCCGAGAGATCAATCGTATTTAGTTGACGACCATTGGCTGCTTTTGCCTCGCTATGTACCATACGCCCTGCCATGTCATACACATTAATATTAACAGGACTTTTACTTGTAATATCAAATTCTACCTGAATCAAATGCTGCGTATAATTGGGAAAAATATTGACAAATCCATCTGATGTACCACTTGGAGCAGGCTTAAAGCTATCCATACTTAGTGCATTACCAATCGTATGCATTTCACCGTTATTAACGACTTTATTAAAAGCAGTGTACTTCTTATTAAAGTTGAGATTAGGTTTTTTAGTCGCATCTTTGATTTTGAAACTAAAACGAGCTACATCTACCCAATCACCAGATACCGTTGGACAACCAGCATTAGGTGCATGCAATAAAATTGCATAATTCCCTTCTCCTTTGGTTTCTCGCTCTAGGAAACTAAAGTTATTCGAATAGACCGATATAGGGCCACACTTTTTATCTGCACTAAAATTGATAGGCGTATAAGCAGGTGCTCCTATTGCTTCGGCATTATAATCGAAGAAAACAGTCGCACTACCAATTTCAAAATCAATATCTTGAGATTTTACTTGTACGGTTACTTCGAAATTGCCATCTACTTTTTGAGCGTCTGCAAAACGGACATCTATAATACCCGCCATACTATATTGAATAGTAAAGATCAATAAAAATAATACTACGAAAACAGTCTTTTTCATGCTTGAAAATTTATCATTATACAGATAATGTCATTCAACGGTATGAGACACGATATGGCCTCTATAGGTTAGATTGAATTGATAAAGTTAGTGATTAATTAGCAAAAGATCAATAGACAGTCCAAGCGATTCAGGGGCTTTTTACACATTTTTACGTGCATTTTGATACTCCTCCCAAATTTCTTGCAAGATCGTTGCTGCTGGTTTCACATCATTTACCATCGCAGCAACTTGCCCAATTTCCAACTCTCCTTCTTCCATATCTCCTTCAAACATGCCGCGTTTGGCTCGTCCTATTCCTAACAATCGTCCCAACTCATTGGCATCAGCACCTCTTGCTTCTGCTTCTGCGACACGTTGGTAAAAGTCATTTTTAATGAGGCGAACAGAAACCAATTTTTTCATCGCCAAGTGCGTATCTCCTTCTTTTACCCCAACCACCTTTTGTTTAAAATGTGCATGTGCCGAAGACTCTTCACTAGCCACAAAACGCGTACCTATCTGTACACCTTCGGCTCCTAGCACCATTGCCGCCAACATGGCACGTCCAGAAGCGATTCCGCCTGCTGCAATGACAGGTATTTGCACCGCATCTGCCACCATTGGTACTAAACAAAGTGTCGTTGTTTCTTCTCGTCCATTATGTCCACCTGCTTCAAAACCTTCTGCTACCACCGCATCGACACCAGCCGCCTCTGCTTTGAGGGCAAACTTTTTACTAGATACAACATGTACCACTGTAATACCTGCCTCCTTCAATTTACTTGTCCACGTTTTTGGATTTCCAGCCGAGGTAAACACAATTGGCACTTTATATTTAAGGATATTTTCGACATGTTGTTCAATAGCAGGATACAATAAAGGTAAATTAACCGCAAATGGTTTATCCGTAGCCACTTTACACTTTTGCAGGTGTTCTTCCAAAATATGGGGATACATAGAACCTGCACCAATGATACCTAAGCCACCAGCATTGCTAACCGCAGCAGCCAGCTTCCAGCCTGAACACCAGACCATTCCAGCTTGGATGATGGGGTATTGAATATTGAAAAGTTGAGGAATACGAGACATATTAGTTGATGATTGAACGATGGACG
>JAHDCM010000069.1 GCA_020629895.1 Bacteroidota bacterium | reverse complement strand
GTTCTGCTAACCTCATTTTTCCTCATCAGTTATTTCAAGACAGCCCACTCTTTCAGCACGCGGCACCTTTTTATATAGTAGAAGAATACTTATTTTTCAAACAGTATAAATTTCATCAACAAAAAATTGCCTACCATCGAGCAACGATGAAAAGCTATGCCGCTTACCTACAATCACTAGGCAAAGAAGTAATTTATATAGCGGCAATAAGTGAGTATGCTGATATAAGGAGATTGATTCCTCATTTACACCAACAGGGAATCACCCAACTTCATTATATAGACCCCACTGATGATTGGCTCGAAAAGCGCATCCAACGACAAACAGCCCAACATAAGATAAGTTATAAAAAATATGACTCTCCCCTATTTTTGAACACCCCTAACGATTTAGCTATATTTTTTAAACCCACTAAGAAAAAGTTTTTTCAAACAAAGTTTTATATAGGGGAACGGCAAAAACGCCATATTTTATTGGATGAGTCTGGAAAAGCGGAAGGCGGAAAATGGAGTTATGATGCCGCCAACCGCAAAAAGTATCCGAGAAAAAAAATACCACCTGCGATTACTTACCCACCCAAAGATGCCTACTGGACAGAAGCGGTTGACTATGTCAATACCCATTTCTCTCACCACTATGGACAACTTAAAAGCGAACCACTTTATCCTATCAATTATGCAAGTAGTCAACAATGGCTAGAACAGTTCTTAACCTACCGTTTTGCTGAATTTGGCCCTTATGAAGATGCGATTGTTGACCGCCAAAGTATTCTCCATCACAGTGTATTGACTCCTATGCTAAATATAGGTCTTCTCCTTCCTCAAGACATTATTGACCAAGCTCTTCATTATGCCCAAAATCATGCGATCCCGCTCAACTCCACCGAAGGATTTGTACGACAGATTATAGGTTGGCGAGAGTTTATTCGGGGCATGTATGAATGTAAAGGTGTGCAAGAGCGCACTACTAATTTTTGGGGATTTACTCGTAAAATACCTACCTCCTTTTATGATGGCACCACTGGAATTTTGCCCCTAGATAACACGATCAAAAAAGTGCTACGTACAGGCTATTGCCACCATATTGAACGATTAATGATATTGGGCAATTTTATGGTATTGTGTGAATTTGATCCTGATGAGGTTTATCGTTGGTTTATGGAATTATTTATTGATGCTTATGATTGGGTGATGGTACCGAATGTGTATGGTATGAGTCAATTTGCTGACGGCGGTTTGATGGCTACTAAACCTTATATAAGCGGTAGTAATTATTTAGTGAAGATGAGTAATTTTCCTAAAGGAGATTGGCAAGGTATCTGGGATGCGCTTTTTTGGCGTTTTATGCATGTACATCGTGATTTCTTTCTAAAAAATCCGCGATTGGGCATGCTCATCAGGACGTATGATAAAATGGATCTTGCCAAAAGAAAGCAACTCATCGAAACAGCAAATCATTTTTTAGCAGGTTTTTAGTATCTTACTATTTCACTTAAATTCAAAATGATGCAACCTACTCGCTATCTCACTATTACCAGTTTATTATTTCTACTCATTGTTTGGACACAACTTGGCTGCAAAGAAGAAGCTCCTGCACCCATTTCCTGTGAAGGTACCATGTTTGGATTACCTAATGACAAAACAGGCTTGCCTACTGATGAATGCCAACCACAATGTGTATGTAAAAATTTTGTCTCTAAAGATTTCACTGAAACACAACTCAATTCGCTAAAAGAATGGACATTAAGTAATCCTTATGAGGAACTGACTAGCAACCCTTATGACGAAGCCTTGCCTAATAAGGAAGGGACGGTATGTGCCATTATAGTTGAGGATGAGGGCGACAAACGCTATCGCTTGGAGAGCTTTGAAAGTGAAGCGGCAGCCGAACAAGCAGGGGCTATTTTGACACATCACGATGCTTGTGGCTTGTGTTCTACGCTTACCGATTTTACGGTTTATGAAAATGATCGGGATATTGGAGCGGCGGTTAGAACCTGTGCGCTCAACAATTTTAATAAGCCGATTGAAAGTGTCGTAGAATGTTTGGTAGAACTGGGCTTCACCAAACCTTGCGCACAAATATGGGCGTATAATACCAAAAATACACAAAAAAATTGCCTCCAACTTTGCTTATTGGATACAGGAGCTTACCATTTAGAGGATGGTAGTTTGAGTCCTTGTTTGGATTGTGATGAAGTAAATAGTGGCCCTGTTTTTAAGGCGGTAGCGGGCAGAACGCGACGTAATACCGGATTGGCTTCTAGTATTTGTAGACCGTGTGAGGAGGTACAACCAGTGGAGCATGATTACCCGTTTTGAGGGGGTTTGCGTGAGGGATAGTAGTGGTAGCTTGGCGAAATGGCTGCCTCGTGAAGCAAGGACTAGCGGGGCTGACAGCGGAAGACACCGCTAGGACTATGCTAAACAGGTAGCTATGAGACAACTACAAGCGGATAGCCCGACCTGGAATACTAGGGACTGAGGGATTGAATAGATGAAGGATTGAGGAAAAAATCGCTTCTATGAATTTACTAGGAAACCTCCCTCAGTTCCTAGTATGGAAGGACACGCCATAAATCATGGACATAAGGTTTCAGGAGACAGATTTAGTAGAAATGTAAAATCCTGCATCTGTACATAGTATCGCCGCTTTATTCGAGCGGGCTTTGGGTGACTAATATGCCCATACGTTTAGCGGCTTGATCTTCTAGGATTAGGTATTGGGTGCCTTTGGGTGAAAGGTACTTTTGTGTATTGGGTAGCTTGGATTTCTCACTTTTGTATTGTTGTTTGATGGCTTCCCGTAATCGTTCAAAATCTGGGCGGGTACTTTCATTAAAGAAGTAAGCAATTTCTACATTGTTGACTACATTTTTACCAATTTGAATGGTTGTTTTGATGGTGGGATGCGTGTAGGTTAATACGCCATTCGGTTCTTGTTTTTGTTTGAATTGGTGTTTCTCTAATTTTCTCAGAAAAGCATCACTATCTGTTGCTTCATCTTTGAAAGTAGGTACTCCATATACGCTTTTTTCTAGATCGGCAAGCGAAAAGGGAAAGCGATTGGGGTCGGGTTTGGGAGCAGTATTATTTTCTTTTATCACAGCAGCGGCTTTTCCACTAGCAATGCCCTCACCAATAATGCGAAAGGTATTGCCTGCTTCTTGAAAGATTAATTCGTAGGCATCTGTTTCAAATACGCCCTCTTTATTACGGGTACGTTCAAAAAAACATTGGTATCTTTTTTTGCCAATTGGGATAACTTCTACTTTATCTACTTGTTGTTGCTGTTGGAGATTGCTATCAAAAATGCGTTGTTTTTTATCTAAAAACTCTTTTTGTCCGAGGGCGGCACCTTGATACATGATGGTAGAGCCGTATAAGGGATATAATAATTGGGTACTTTTTTTCAAATGAGCCTCGTTCCATTTAGCGAGTTGTTGTTTAATAATAGTCGTTGCGTCTTTTTTAGTAGTAGAGAGATTGGTAATGGCTTTTACTTCTTCTTTGTGTGGGTAATCTTGTGGCCCTTTGTTATACTGATAGAAGAAATAGTACATGAGTAACAGACCAATAGCAGGAATGATGTAATAGAGAAATTTTTGCCAGCTTTGTTCTTCTGCTGTTTCTTGTTCTGTGGGCTTATTTTGGGGTTCTTCGGTCTGTTTGTTGGTCGTGGCTTCTTCTTGTTTTATTTCTTCTGTTTCAAAATCGGAATAAGAATAGTCTTGTTGTTTTGTGGTGTGTTGATCGGATGCATTTGATGGTTCTTGCTCTTGTGTAAAGCTTTTTGTGAGTCCTAGTTCTTGGTCATGGGCGGCTCTTTTGTTTGGATCAGACAAACAGGCATAGGCTTCTAAAATTTCTCGGAACAAGGACTCGAAATAGGGGTCGTTGTTATTGAGGTCGGGGTGAAATTTTTTGGATAATTTATAGTAAGCGGCTCTTACTTCTGTTTGTGTAGCCGTGGGTTCAATTCCTAATGTACGATAATAGTTTTTCAAGGTGATGTGTTTGTAAATTATAACGTTTTCTATTTCGATAAGTTTTCAGTATTTTTAATATTTGTTTCAATCACTCATCACTTAACTTTGTTATTTTGAAATTTTCAGCACTTATTGTAGATGATGAACACATTGGTCGCGAAAACCTGAGTTCATTACTAGAAAGCTATTGCCCACAGGTAACCATTATTGGTAAAGCGGGGCATGTTGACGAAGCCTTTCCTTTGATCAACGAAAAAAAACCGGATGTAGTTTTCTTGGATATACAGATGCCTCAAAAATCGGGTTTTGACTTATTAGATAAGTTTGAAGATCGTGATTTTTTGGTCATTTTTGTAACGGCTTATGATCAATATGGCATTCCAGCGATAAAAGCGGGTGGCTTAGATTATTTGCTCAAGCCCATTGGGACTCGTGAGTTGAAAGAAGCCGTTCGCAAAGCAGGAGCGATTATTCGTTCTAAAGTTGAATATACGACTTTGCAAAGTAAATTTGCTACTGTTGGCAACGATTACCCAGAAGATCAACTTTCTGACGCACCACTTCCACCTGCGCCGAGTCCTGCTCACTTATGTCTACCCCATTTACATGGATTTACGATTGTTGAAATTAGTAAAATTGTTCGAATTGAGGCAGAAAATAACTGTTCAATGGTTTATTTAATTGATTCAGCCCCTCAATTTATTACTCGTTCCTTGCGCGACTTCGAAGAAGTATTAGCAGATGATCAATTTACACGCGTACACCGTACTCATATTATCAACCTCAATTACCTGTCTTCGTATGCCAGCAAAGATGGGCATTTGGCAGTCATGAGTGATGGCACTCAGATAGATATTGCTAGGCGTCGCTTACCTACTTTTTTTGGAAAGGTGAATCAATTTGCTCGCTTTTTGTCGAGGCGTTAACGACTCAATAGCTATATGCCGCACTACCGTCATATCTTATGGGGCTTCTTGTTCCTATTGTACCTGGCTGCCCCTTCAAGGGCATCTACTCCTTCCTTTCATCATTATGGGAGCCAGGATGGCTTGATTAACCCCAATATCTTTAGTATTGCTCAAGATTCGCTAGGGTATCTTTGGCTAGGTACGGATAAAGGGATGAGTCGATTTGATGGGAGCAAGTTTCTCAATTTTAATTCGGATAGTTTAATTCGCCAAAGGACGGTTACTAATTTCCTTCAATATAAAGGTAATTTTTATGCAGGAGCATATAAAGGTCAAATAGCTAAAGTTATTTATGAAAGTAGCGACCGCATTCGATTGGAGCCATTAACACGTGATTTACATTTTGAAATTAGTTTGGTTGGTAAGGATAGTTTATTGTATTCGGGTGGGGGGAATAAACATAATTTATGGTCTATTTCACTTAAAACAGGGCAGCAAAAACGACTACTTACAGCAAGAAGTCGTGAAAAGACACTTTCGCTTAATCGCCTCTATCAACGCAAGAACAAAGACATTCTTTTAAGTAGTAATAAAGGATTGTATAAATGGGATTCCAATCAATTGATCCCTTATTATGAACAATACCTAAAAGACACCAAAACCATTGCGCTTCATGAAAATGAGGCAGGAGGCTTATGGGTAGGAAGCTTTGGACATCTGTATTATATTAATCCTGATGGTGAACTACATACCTACACTGAAAACCTACCTCCAGATCAATATATCCATCAAATTTTGGAAGATGAGCAGTCTAATCTTTGGTTGAGTATTGTGGGTCTAGGGCTTTGTAAATACTATCCCGAAAGTAGGCGTTTAGAACATACGGGCAAGCAGTTGGGCATTGATAATATGACGATTCATACTTTTTACAAAGATCACGAAAAGAACATCTGGATAGGAACTGAAAGTAATGGTATTTACTGTATATACAATTCTCCTTTCACCCATTATACGATCAAAGACGAGTTAGCGTCTAACCAAATTACTAGTTTAGCTTACACCAAAGATAATCATTTATTTATCGGCACCACCTATGGGCTATCCGTACTTGATAATTACCAAATTAAACAGTTAGCCATTCCTGATCAAAACGACTTCTATTATATTCGGAAAATTCATTACTTTTCTGATAATAAGCTCTATATTTCTGCTCAAAACCTAGAACCTTTAGAAGAAATATCACACGAGTACAAAACGATTCCTTTAGTGTATAGTAACTTATTTTATGACTTTGCGATTCAAGCAAATAATAAATATGTGGTGATGGGTATTCCATTACGTGAAAAAGATTTGGCAGTCACTAGAAAATCAAAACGGCTAAAAAAGTTTTTACAAAATGGCATCCATTATTTAATCTATCCCGACGCTCCTGCCCGTTCTATCCATCAACTAAACGATTCTTTATATTTAATTGGGATGGACAAAGGCATCAGGAAACAACTATTATACCCACTAACAGACCCTCCCGAGACCTATCTTAGTAACTGGCCCTACCATCTTCCTCCTCTTGAAAAATTTGTTGCGGAGTCATTAGGAGATCAAGATGTAGCGGATATTCTTAATAGTCGCATCAATGCAATTGCTCCTAGTACTCAACAACAGCGTGTTTGGATTGCTACCGATAAAGGGCTTGCTTACTTTGAAAATGAAAGATGGCATACTTTTTCCAAAAATAAACAACTTCCCAATAATTGTAATGCTGTGCTTGAAGATACTGATGGTCGAGTATGGATAGGTACTGAAGAAGGGCTTTTTTGTGTAGTAGCAGAAAGGCTCTATCATTGGGATGTAAATAAGGGTATGATTAGTAATAATATCAACTCACTGGCTTATAATGAGGCATCAGCAGAATTGGCGATTGGTACGGTTAGTGGCTTATCTATATTGAATCTAAAAAAAACCGAACTGATTAACGTCGAGGCCCCACCTCCTTTTTTTCACCTTAAAAACATTCAAACACCTGACAGTAATTATCATGTTCTGCCCCAATCATCTATCTCCCTTCCTTACACGAATGCCCATATTAAAGTACAATTTTTGGCACTTCATTATATTAATCCCAAAGAGGTCAGCTATCAATATCAACTCTTCGAATCGGGTTTTACCAGACAAGATACCACCTCTATATGGCAAGATATTAACAGTCATGAATTGGCTTTATCTTCGTTAGAACCTGCGGCCTATACTCTAAAAATAAGAGCAAAAACGCCTACAAGTTTGTGGTCAAATCCCAAAATAATTCGCTTCCACATACCACGCCCTTTTTGGCAAAATCCGCTTTTTATTTTACTAGTAGCTATTGCTAGTATCTTATTAGTAGCCCTACTCGCCTATTTAATCATTGTACGCATTCGGCAACGCGAATTAGAAAAACGCAAAACGGTTGCTCATATCTCAGAGCTCAAACAGCAGGCCCTAAGTGCGATGATGAATCCGCATTTTATTTTTAATTCCCTCAATTCTATACAGCATTACATCAACAAATATGAACGGGAAGCAGCTAATGACTATTTGGTAAAATTTGCGCGTTTGATTCGCAGTAATATGCGCCTTTCCGAAAAAACCTTTATCACACTAGCTAAAGAACTCGACCATTTGCGCTTGTACATGGAACTCGAAAAAATGAGATTTGGAGAAAATCTATTTACCATAGTCGAAGTAGCCCCTTCTATTGACCTGCAAAAAATTCAAATTCCTGCCATGACCTTACAACCTTATGTCGAAAATGCGATTTGGCACGGATTGGTAGATAAAAACAAAGAGGGAAAGGTAAAAATTGTTATCATCCCTTCTAACAAAACGAATTTCTTAGAAATACAAATTGAAGATAATGGTATCGGCATTGAAAAAAGTAAGGAAATGAAATTTCAAGAAAGCAAGCATATCTCTCAAGGAATGCGTATTACCAAAGAACGACTTCAACATTTATACTTAGGTGAAAATTTAGAAGCAGGACAAGTAAGTATCCAAGAATTAAAAGACGACAATAAGCAGATTTTAGGTACAAGAGTTACCCTTCTACTACCAATATTCTAATTTTTCTACATACATCAGACTCCCAACACTGAGCAGACGGCCGCTTACTAAACCATTACGGCCGCTCACTAAAACACTCGTATATTTTTTATATAAGATTAGTTGTTTTAAACTTAATTGAATAGTTTCGTAATGTTTTCAAAAACATAGATAAAAAGCTACGGTTAAATGTGTTCCCAAACGAGGTGTAAGTAATTTTTCAATTATTTACCTCGTTTTTTTTTGCCCATTACCCTCCTTCAGAAGCTGTCTCGATTTAAAACGCCTCTTCACTCCTCTCTAAAACTATTAGAATTAATTTTAATAGCTAAGTAATGTTATTTTATTTATACGCTTTTTTTTCACAGAAATCCCTGATAACTAAACGAAAAGGGCATTTCACTAAATAAAAATTGCAATTTACTCATCGAATAGGCAAGTTTTTTAAATTATTTTTATTATACTTGCATAAAGAAAGGGAACAGGTTTTGACTTAAAGTGTTTGCTTTTTTGAAAGGTTTTATAACAGAAACTACTACACCTTAACCATTTTAGGTATGAAGGTTAAGCTAGCCCGCTAGTAATTAGATGTAATACCGACAGTTTATATTGTGTTCCCAAAAACGAATAATAACTGTTCTTGGAAAAACCTCTTGCTAGTACCTACAATTTGGCAATACTTTTTTAAAAACCTGTATAAACTCCTCTAGTTTACTAGAGGAGTTTTTTATGCGTTCTTATCTTCACTTACTCTACATAAAGTGGTTTTCTTTTTGGAAATTTCACTTGATATTTGAGCAATAATTTTTTGGTTTCTTTCGGAGCCAATTGTAAATCCCATTCTACAAAACCTGTCTCCTTTTCCAACTTTCCTCCCGATAGTTCGTCATGCGACACATCAATTTCACTATTTTGGGAAATCGGAACCTGATCTTGTACAATTAAACGAATAGGTTTATTCTTGGTATTTCGCACCTCAATATCCCAAGCACGTACCGTTTTACGTTGAGTACCCAATAGCTTTTTACTAGTAAACTCTTTCGACTGTTCCCGCTTCACTACAATATCCTTATCTCTACCCAACGATATTTCGAGGGTATCTTCTGTTTCTTCCATATTCAAAACCGACTCTCCCATAAATTTTCCTTCAAAAAACAGATTCATTTTACCCGTCATGAGCTTATATTTTTCCCAATCGGTAAGGTGAGCTACTAAGAAAGCATCTGTATCTAATTTAGGCACACAATAGTATTGATACTCGGCAGGGATCGCCAATTTTTGCACCTCCACCAACATCTCCTGCCCTGTTCCCTTAATCGAATAAGGTATTTGAATTTCGTATTGGGCAGTGGTTACTTTTTCGACATATTGTACCGATGGAGCTTGTGGCGTAGCACTTTTTGTTTTTTTACTTCCCCCCGATTTCTTTCTTGAAAATTTACTTCTGGCTCCTGTCACAACAACCGCCTCTAATAGGAGTTCACTTTCTCCCAATTCAAAATCAATCACTGACGAATTAGCAGGCCCAGTTACATCTGTATAACCAATATAATTACAAGTCAAGGTAGCTCCCCCCGCAGGGATTTCTACTTCATAATTACCATCAATATCGGTAGTAGTACCTGTCACTTCTCCTGTTTGGTTACTCTTAACAATAATATTCGCTCCAATTAAAGGCAGCCCATCATCACCACTAATCGCTTTTCCTCTGATACGCGTCACATTTACATCTACGGAGCCACGTACTAACATACGACCAGTAGTAGTCCCAGATCGCTCTCTTCTACTAGGTGGGATGTAATTATAAGCCAATTCATAAGGTACTAATTCAGGTTTCTCTCCACTCAAAAACGGATTCCCCGTAGATAAGATTAAATCTACCTCCTTCCAATCCTCTCCTGTTTGTTGGGCAACTTCGGCCTTAAAAGTCAATTCAGCAGGAGCCTCAATATCATTCACCCGCATATCATACTGCGGTTTCCACAAAGCCGCTTGTACTACATACGACAAATCTAAGGTCGCATTTTGCTTTTGTTTAGCTGCCACCTTTACCAACACCACATTCCTTGCTTTAATCGGTGTCTCCCCTCTCCATTCTACCAATTGTTTTTGCAACGTTTGTTCTTCTTCTTTCAACATTACTGCTTCCCTTGTCAAATTCAGCGATTTCTTTTTAATCTCTGCCAAACGTTGTCGATACAAATTCGCTGCCGCCTCAATTTCAGTAACTTTTACCCCCACATTTTCCCCTTTCAAACTTCTATTTACCTGCATCACTTTCTCCTCCTCTTGATACACTCCCAACATCAAAGCATTATCTTCCAATTGTATTTTCAATTCCTCCAAGCGCGCCTCTCCTTCTTTAATCTCCTTTTCTCGTTTTGACGAAGCTGTTTCTTGTTGTTGTTTTTCCTCTTCCGACAAAAAGTTTTTCTCCATCGACACCGACAATATCGTATAATCCCCTTTTCCGCCTACCTGAATACTATTCTCATAAGCAGTAGGTGGAATATTGTCAAAGACCAGCACGGATGTTCCCGCAGGAATCGCCACCTTTGCCTTGCGTTCTACTTGCGCGCCTTTTCGAAATACAGTAACCTTATCAATGGTCGATTCGAGTAACACTTGTGGCGAATCGTTGGTAGTTGCCCAAGTGAAAGTAGTACTAGTCACTAGCACAAAAACACCTAATAAAATAGTCCATTTCATCTGTTTGATTTTTCTTTACTTGCTTTAAGAGGCTGTCTTGATTTTACAATCAGGCTTAGAAAAAGCATCTTTTTCACCCTAATTATGTCTTTTTTTCGTCCCGTAGCTCTGCTATGCGTCTCAAAAAAGCCTTCATTAGGTCAAAAAATCTGGCTTTTTCAGCTCCAATTCTAAAATCAAGACAGCCTCTAAAAAATCCTTCCGATTTCTATCACAAAATGAGTACCTATATTTATGCTCAGGTACTTACCAACCAATATAACGTTTTTAGAGACTTCTTTTTTTGGTGTGTCCTTTTCCTGCTCCCTGTTCATGCGTAAACGCATAAACAGGCGAGCAGGAAAAGGTCGGGCTATCCGCTCATATCTTTGTAAATAAGCAATAAAAATTACTATGTTGT
>JAHDCM010000068.1 GCA_020629895.1 Bacteroidota bacterium | reverse complement strand
ATCAGCCTTGTCTTATGATGAGGAGGTAGCGAAAAGATTGTGGGAGTGGAGTTTGGAGTTAACGAGTTTATAGCTATTAAAATTAGAAAAATAGTCAAAAAATTATTAAAATTCCATATCTTGGTGAAATGATAAAGAGTAATAATAATTTCGTGTTCTCACAGAGAAAATTAGATGTTTTAGATAAGAAAAGAGCTAATTTATTTAATTGGAGGGGGCAGTTTACTCCTGAGTTTGTAGAGTATATGATTGAAGCTTTTGGTGAGAAAGGTCAAATTGTATTAGACCCATTTTCTGGAAGTGGAACGGTTTTATTAGAAGCTGCAAGAAAAGGAATGAAGGGATACGGATATGAAATTAATCCTGCTGCTTATGCGATGTCGAAATTCTATACTTTTTGTAATAATACAATAGAGGAAAGAAAAGAAATATTAAATTCATTTGAGAAAAGTTTTCAAAATGAAACCGCAAAATTAAATGGTCAAGATTTATTTATTCAAGATGTATCATACAGGGTTAATTATTCAAATCTGATAGATTTTTGTAAAGACCTTTCACCTAATCTAACTACAAAATCAGAAAGAATACTTCTACTCAATTTACTTTTTTTATCCGAAAAACATAAAAGGTTAAAATTAAAAGAATCGCTCTCCAAATCGTATAGTTATATTAGAAAAGCATTATTTAGCTTACCTTATTCTGAAGGTATCATTAAAGCCAGTTTAGAGGATGCTAGAAGTACATCGCAACATTTACAAGAAGAAGTGGATTTAATTATAACAAGCCCTCCTTATATAAATGTATTTAATTATCATCAAAATTATCGAGCAATTGTAGAAACATTTGGATTTGAGATTTTAAAAGTTGCCCATTCAGAATTTGGAGCTAACCGTAAACATCGCGGAAATAGATTTAAAACAGTGGTTCAATATTGTCTTGATATGGAAGAAGCAATCGAAAATTTTTGGAAATCATTGAAACTAGATGGAATCATGATTTTAGTTGTTGGAAGAGAATCTAATGTTAGAAAAACACCATTTTATAATGGTCAAATAGTAAGAGAATTGATAAGTGGAATTAGTGGGTTTGAGATAGTCCAAGTTGAAGAAAGAATATTTACAAATAAGTTTGGGAAAACAATAAAAGAAGATATTATTATAACTCGAAAACAATCTTTAATTACAACATTCTCAAAAAGAGCAAGGATTATAGCGAAAGATCATTTGAACAAGGCATTGCAAAATGCAGAAGGAGAGATTAAACAGGATATCAAAAAAGCATTACTTGAAATGGATAAAGTGATACCTTCTCCATTGTTTAATTATTCACAAATAATAACCAATAATGACCCCTCATAAAGATAAATTGATAGCAGCAATTAAAAATCCTAAAGCATCAGTTGATAAGGAGTTATTAGAAGAAGCTCTCAAAAATTATAGCATTTGGATAAAAGCGACACAAGAACTGAAAAGTAAGGGAGAAAAGAGAATTAAAGAAATGGTAGCCTTGCTAAACGAATATAAAGATTTAATAGAGCTTGAACTTATTGCTCAAAAAGGCTCTGCTTTTCTAAAAAGACAAAAAGGGCAGCTTAAATTGGATAATAGCATTATGGAGGAATTTTTAATTCATTTAGTTCATCCAGATATATTGAATAATTTGCCCGATTTTGAATTGGATAAAGGACCACAAACAGCTTTTATGTCATTATCATTTAGACCTTCTAGTGTGCAAAACCTTAATGAAAAACCAGAAGTTGTTATAAAGAATAAGGATCAAGATTTTACTATTGGCAAAGCTATTTATTATCAATTTTCATCTGATGAAAGTTTTGCAAATACTAAGACTACAAAAGGTAAGTTATTTTTAGCTGCTCTAGCAGCAGAGTGTAAGGTGAATTATGATAAGACGATGTTTCAAGAATGTGCGGGAACAGCTACAAGATTAAAACAAGGTTGTCCAATCTCGAAATATTATGCTTTAGTGGAGTACTTAGATATGAAGCCAGAAGATGTAAGACTTACCGATATAGATAACGTTTTCTTAATCAGAAAAACAAAAAGATTACCATTTAAAAAGAGGAGTATTTATGAAGAAGTGAAGGCGCAACATAAGGACTTTCCCATCTCAGATGAGGTAATTATTAACTTTACAAAAGAAATACAGGATTTTATTGATGCTGTTTGGTATGACCCTGATGAAGCTTTAAGAAGAGGGTCTTTCGTGTGAAAAGTTTAATTAACAGTTGTCAGAGCATCTATATCCTTTTGCGTTACATTTCTGATATTAGTTGGCATATATTGAGAGTGTTAGAGGCTGTCTTGATTTTAGAATTGGAGCTGAAAAAGTCAGATTTTTGGTTCTAATGTAGGCTTTTTTGAGGCACATAGCAGGGCTACGTACCGAAAAAAAGGCATAATTAGGGGCGAAAAGATGCTTTTTCTAAGCCTGATTGTAAAATCAAGACAGCCTCTTAGGTCATTTCCTTCCAATCAAAATCCTCTAAAAATCCCGTTGTAAAATTACCCGCCCGAAAATCCTCATCTTGCATCAATTTCTTGTGAAAAGGAATCGTCGTTTTTACACCTGAAATAATGAACTCATCTAAAGCACGCTGCATCTTAGCGATAGCCTCATCGCGTGTAGGAGCTTTTACGATGATTTTGGCAAGCATAGAATCGTAATAAGGAGGAACCGTATAGCCTGCAAAAATATGCGTATCTACACGTACGCCATAACCTTTGGAAGTATGCAATTCGAGGATTTTACCTGGAGAGGGGCGAAAATCATTATAAGGATCTTCGGCATTAATACGGCATTCGATTGCATGACCCACTGGAAGGTGCTTTTTTCCTGTAATAGGTACAGCCGCCGCAATTTTTATTTGTTCTTTGAGGAGGTCGAAGTTAGTTACTTCTTCTGTAACAGGATGCTCTACTTGAATACGGGTATTCATTTCCATGAAGTAGAACTGTTTATACTTGTCTACTAAAAATTCGACTGTTCCGAGACCTTCATAGTTGATAGACTTAGCGGCTTTGATAGCGGCATCACCTAATTTTTTACGTACCTTTTCGTCAATAAATGGAGAAGGGGCTTCTTCTACCAGTTTTTGATGGCGGCGTTGAATACTACAATCACGTTCTGACATGTGGGTGACTTGGCCATATTGGTCGCCTACAATTTGCACCTCAATATGACGAGGTTCTTCGATAAACTTTTCCATGTAAAGCCCATCGTTGGCGAAGGAAGCTTTGGCCTCTTGGCGTGCGCTATCCCAATGTTCTTGAAAATCTCTTTCAGACCAAATAATACGCATCCCTTTACCACCGCCACCCGCTGTGGCTTTTATAATCACTGGATAGCCAATTTCTTTAGCAAGTTCTTTTCCCTGTTCTACGCTTTCAAGTAGCCCTTCCGAACCTGGAATTACAGGAACACCCGCTTCAATCATCGTTTTTTTGGCTGTAATTTTGTCGCCCATTTTGCGAATCATCTCGGCAGTTGGGCCAATAAATTTGATGTCGTGATCGGCACAAGTTTCAGCAAAGTCGGCATTTTCGGATAAAAAGCCATAACCTGGATGAATGGCATCAGCATTGGTTATTTCGGCAGCCGCAATAATGTTGGGTATTTTGAGGTAAGAATCTCTACTAGCAGGTGGACCAATACAAACTGCTTCATCGGCAAAGCGAACATGTAGACTTTCTTTATCGGCTGTGGAATAAACTGCCACTGTTTGGATGCCCATTTCTTTACAGGTACGAATAACCCGTAGAGCAATTTCTCCACGATTAGCGATGAGGATTTTTTTGAACATGATTTTTTTTTGTGCGAGGTGCGAGGTACTGTGTGCAAGGTGTGTTCTTCGCACCTCGCACATAGCACCTCGCACATTATTAAGCAGGTTCTATCACAAATAATGGTTGGTCATATTCCACAGGGCTATTATCATCTGCTAAAATTTCAATGATGCGCCCACTCATATCCGCTTCAATTTCGTTGAATAGTTTCATGGCCTCAATGATACATACAACATCTCCTTTTTGGATGGTATCTCCAATTTTGACATAAGGTGGTTTGTCGGGGCCTGAACATCGGTAAAAGGTACCAATCATGGGTGATTTGATGGTCTTTTCGGTAGAGGTAGCGGCAGGTGTTGGAGAAGAAGCCGTTTGTTCGTTGCTTGGGGGGGGAGATTCTTGAGTGGTAGAAACTGCCTCAACAGGTGGAGGAGGGGGAGGGGCTTGCTGGACAGGCATAACCATAGAAGAGGGCAAGGCTGTTTGTTGAATAACTTTGCTGTAATGTTTGGTGCGAATATTCACTTTAAAGCCCTCGTGTTCTAGTTTGAATTCACTAATTTCTAGGTTATTGACTAGTTCAATGAGTTGTTGAATTTGTTCGAAGGTCATAGATCTACTTTTTAGGAAAGATAGGTCATTTATTGGTGAAAGTGCTACGAGGCGTGTAAAATTGATATATGTGCTAGGGGATGCGTGAGGGATAGTAGCGGTAGCTTGGCGAAGTAGAAAGCTAATGAGGCTTTTACTAGCAGGGCTGACAGAGGAAGACACTGCTAGTCAATATAGCCGAATAGCTGTTCTACGAGGCAACTACAAGCGAATAGCCCGACCCCATTTTGTCGATCAACCTGTCAGGTTTCCGTTAAAAGCCATACAAGTCAAGTGATGTATGGCCTAAGCCTGACAGACTTTGATCGACAAAATGGGGACACGCCCAACTTCTTCTACTTTTTTACACGCTCTCCATAGGCTCCTGTACGTGTGTCAATTTTGATTTTATCACCCTGATTGATGAATAAAGGCACATTGACCGTTGCACCAGACTCTACGGTAGCAGGCTTAGTAACATTGGTAGCTGTATCGCCACGTACACCAGGTTCGGTATAGGTGATTTCTTGGACAACGAAGGCAGGTAGATCGCAAGAAAGCGGTAACTCTTTTTCTGCGTGAAACATAATTTCGACCATTTGTCCATCTAGCAAAAACTGTGGCGCATTAATAAGGGCTTCTTGCAGCGAAACTTGCTCATAGGTTTGCATGTTCATAAAGTTGTAACCCATATCATCTTTGTAGAGGAACTGATAGTTACGACGTTCGATACGAATTTCTGTTACTTTATGTCCAGCAGGAAAGGTATTATCTACTGTTTTTCCTGTTTGTAAATTTTTTAATTTAGTACGGACAAATGCAGGGCCTTTACCAGGTTTAACATGTTGGAACTCAACGATAGTCCATAAAGCTCCTTTGATTTCCATGCAGAATCCGTTTCTAAAATCAGATGTAGTAGCCATTGAATGATATATTTAAAGAATTAGGAAGTTTGGCGAGCCTAATATAGCTTTAGTAAGCCCATTTTAGATAAATGGCTCCCCAAGTGAAACCACCTCCAAAGGCAGTTAGAATAAGTTTATCTTCTTTTTTTAGTTGATTTTCCCATTGCCAAAGACATAAGGGAATAGTAGCAGCAGTCGTATTTCCAAATTGTTGGATATTGAGCATTAGTTGTTGTTCGGACAAGTCCAATCTTTTTGCTACCATGTCAATGATGCGTTTATTGGCTTGATGTGGTACAAACCAATCAATTTGAGTACTTTGTAGCTGGTTACGTTGCATGATTTCTTGGCTAATAGTTGCCATTCCATTCACCGCATGTTTAAATACATTGCGTCCATCTTGATATACAAAGTGTTCCTTTGCTGCTACGCTTTCCTGTGTTGCAGGATAAGCTGAGCCTCCTGCTTTTTGATAGAGATATTGTCGTCCTGCTCCATCACTTTTGAGGAGACTATCTACAATTCCTAAACCATTTTCACTCTTTTCTACTAAAACGGCTCCTGCTCCATCTCCGAATAACACACAAGTAGCCCGATCGTTGTAATTGATAATGGAAGACATTTTGTCGGCACCCACTACAATGATGCGTTGGGCATTGCCTGCTTCAATAAATTGTCTTGCAACGGTAAGGGCATATACAAAGCCAGAACAAGCAGCACTAATATCAAAGCTGCCAATGTTTCGAATGCCTACCTTATCGCATATAATATTGGCAGTAGAAGGAAAGGGATGATCGGGAGTGACAGTCGCACATATTAACAAATCAATATCACTCGCTTGGAGTGATTGCTTGGTGAGTAACTGTCTCACAGCTTCCGCCCCCATATCGGAGGTGCCTTTTCCTATTCCTTTTAAAATTCTTCTTTCCTGAATGCCAGTACGGCTTTGAATCCAATCGTCATTTGTGGCAACCATACCCTCTAGTTCTTTATTTTTAAGAACATATTCGGGAACATATCCCGCTGTGGCAGTGATGGCGGCTATTGGATGTGCCATTGAGGCTAAATAAATGAAAAGAAAGAATAAGGCGAATAAAATAAGGAACGGTTAAAGAATAACTTAACGATCTATGACGAATAGTTTATGTGTGATACATGCTCGTCAAAATCGCTACTTATTATTTAACCGTTACAAAACAGATTTATGAGATATTCTAGGTAATAAAAGAATATGGGCTATAAAAAATGTTTGAAGAATGATTAAAAATCAATATTCTTCTCTACTGCTTGTTGCCCGCGATATTGTCCACAATTATCACATACATGATGCCATAAAATAGGTGATTTGCAGTTAGGGCAATTGGTTACATTAGGCACTTGTGCCTTGTAATGTGTACGACGTTTATTTCTTCTTGTCTTCGAGATTTTCCGCTTCGGATGTGCCATGATTAAAAGTTTTATGAGATAGTTTTTAGCGAACTTAAGACTATCTGATATTTAGTAATTATTTATTTTTTAAATTTTTTAAGGCTGCCCAACGAGGGTCGATAGGGGCTTCTTCTGTTTGATCTGTATCGACTTCTGAATCTAGCTCTTCACCATTTAATATGTCCAGTACTTTTGAGTCACAAGATTGAGTGCCGCTAATGTCCATTTCACATTTTCTGCTCAATGGCATTCCTAAAATGAGGGTCTCATAAATAGGGTGGCTAACATTTAGATGACTACTTTCTGGAGGAATATAAATGATATCTTCTTTGGCTTCTTGTGGGCTAGGAGAAGCGTCAGAAAGTTTTATAATGAGCTTGTAGAAGGTAGAAACAGGTAAGTTGAGACGTTGCAAACAACGGTCACACTCTACGTTTACCTGACCGTTTAATTGGAATTGAAGCACTAACATGCGTTTTTTCTTTTCCAATTCAAGGGCGACATCTACCTTGCCTTTTTCAATAAGTGAGTTAGGAAACGTTTTGAAAAAGTCGTCGGTGAGTGTGAAGGTAAAGTTGTGAATGCCTTCACTAAGCCCCGAAAAAATAATGGTGTATTCTTTAAAACGGCCACCAGCCAGTTCTTCCAATAGAGGATTCAAGGAACAAAGTTTTTATGTATTATAAAACAGAGTGCAAAGGTAGTGATTTTTGTTGGGAAAAAAAAGACATATTTGGCGTGATTAATGAATTATTGGTTGTGAATAGTGCTAAGGATGTAGAAGATAATGAGGTTTGTTTGTTGTTGTCGGAATAAAACGAGATATTGAGAGGCACTTGAAACCCATGAAAAGATAGTACATGATGATGTGGTATCGTTGATTTTTTATATTTAGAAGTATATTATGAATTATTCGCGCGCAGAAGAGCGATTAAACTATCTCTCACATGGGGTGGCTTGGTTGGTTAGTCTTTTAGGATTTGTTTATTTGATTCAAGGGGGAATGGCTTTGGAAGATGGCTTGTTATTGGTAGGTTTTATTATTTTTGGGCTTTGTATGATCGCCTGTTTTGCTACTTCCACGATTTATCATTGGGTCAAGTCAGTGCCGTGGAAACGGAGATGGCGGTTGATTGATCACGCAGCTATTTATTTAATGATTGCAGGGAGTTATACGCCATTTATAATGGGAAATTTGCGAGAGGGCTTAGGCTTAGGGATGCTGGCTTTAATTTGGATATTGGCTTTAGGTGGAATTTCCTTTAAGCTATTAATTCGCAAAAATATAGACCGCTACAAGTATATAGATTTATTGATTTATATTTTTCTAGGAAGTATAGCCTTGTTTTTTATCCGTCCTATTGTTGACTCAGTAGCTTTTGGTGGCATTATATTATTACTAGTAGGGGGAGCCAGTTATTTGGTAGGTACCTTTTTTTATAATAATGATCGTATTCCTTACAATCATGCTATTTGGCATTTGTTTGTGATTGGAGGGGCTGCCAGTCATTATTTTTCTATTCTATATTATGTGAAGCCGCCTATTTTAGCAGGAGTATAAAAAGGGAGCCATCGCTATATGCTTATCCAATCTTTACTTATCTTCTATAATCTCTAATATTGTCCTCCATTTTCTTCGAAAGTCCTTTTTGAAGTGGATTGGCAGTCATTTCGGCATATCGACGACGTTGGCGAAGAATGTCAATAGCAGTGAACAGTGCCTTACGGAAGGAGTCGGGAGAGGCAATGTTTTTTCCTGCTATATCGTAGGCAGTGCCATGATCGGGCGAGGTACGTACAATTGGAAGACCAGCAGTAAAATTGACCCCACTACCAAAGCTCAAAGCCTTAAAAGGTACTAAGCCTTGATCGTGATACATGGCTAAAACACCATCAAACTGTTGTTGCATGGCATTGCCAAAAAAGCCATCTGCTGGATAAGGCCCAAAAACAAGCTGATTGTTCGTTCGAAAAGCTTCAATAGCTGGTATAATGACCTCCTGTTCCTCTTTGCCTATTAATCCATTATCGCCAGCATGCGGATTCAAACCCAATACTGCTATCTTGGGGCGATCAATACCAAAATCTTGTTGTAAAGAATGATACATAAGCCCAAGCTTCTCAATAATTAAGTCCTGACTAATTCGTTGAGATACTTGTTGAATAGGGACATGATTCGTGACTAGACCAATACGTAAATTATCACTAACCATAAACATCAAACTCTCTTTAACGTCAAATTTATCCGTCAAAAATTCAGTATGTCCCTGAAAAGGTGTTTCAGTAGAGTTGATTTGATCTTTGTTGACTGGAGCCGTGACTAAGGCATCTATTTTTTGTTGGGCAAGATCGTAAGCCGCTGCTTCTAAAGCACGTAAAACAAATCTTCCTGCTTCTTTATTTGCTTGTCCTAAATTAACTGCCAATTCTTCCGTCCAACAGTTTAAAATATTACAGGTATTGGGTTTGCACCGATCTATATCACTAACAATATTGTAGGTGAAATCTTCCGCTTTTAATACTTTACGATGGTAAGAAACAACTCTTGACGAGCCGTAGATGACAGGTGTGCAATAATCAATAATACGATTGTCGCGTAGGGTTTTAATAATCACCTCTACACCAATACCATTGATATCGCCAATAGTCAAGCCAATACGAAGCTTTTCTCTTCGAGGGGGAGTGTTTTCAATAGGCTTATCCAATGTTTTATTAGAAGAAGAAAGGTTATGTTGGTCTTTTGTTTGCATAATAATTAGATCGTTTCTATTGCTTGAACACCCGATGTTTGCCCCGTATCACTATTGTTCAAATAATGATTCAACTTTGCAGTAAAAAAGTGATAAAATAAACGTACACCTGCCCCAGACCCCTGTTTCAAGCGATAGCCCTGTCCTTGATACATCCAGCCCATAGAGGCCATATCAATATGCATCCAGGGAAAATCGGTGAAGTTTTGTAAAAACTTAGCCGCAGTAATCGAACTGGCTTGTCTGCCTCCTACATTTTTGAAATCTGCAATATTTGATTTTAGTTTATCACTAAACTCACTCCATAAAGGCATTTCCCATAAACGCTCAAATACTTGGAAGCCGACCTCACTAATCGTTTTCGTGTCTTCTGAACTAGCATTGCTAAATAACAACATCCCCTCTTGAGCAATGGTCATTAAAGCTCCACCTGTTAAGGTCGCAATGTCAATCACTAAACTAGGATTGTACGATTTGGCATAATCCAAGCCATCTGCCAATATCATACGTCCTTCTGCATCGGTATTCAGTACCTCCACCGTATGTCCACTACGCATTTTGATGACATCACCAGGCGCATAAGCATTTCCGCCAGGACGGTTGTCAGTAGCAGGTACCAAACCAACCACATATAAAGGTAACTTGTTTTTAGAAACAGCATATAACGCACCAATCACCGCTGCGGCACCTCCCATGTCACATTTCATGTGATCCATACTATTAGTCGTCGATTTCAGACTCAGCCCTCCTGTATCGTACACAATTCCTTTCCCAACCAGCACAATGGGCTGTTCATTAACTGCATTTTCAGGCTTCCATTCCAAAATGTTAAAGGTAGGAGGGTCTACGCTTCCTTTATTGACAGCCAGTAAACCGCCCATTTTTTCTTCTTCAATACGCTTTTTGTCAAATAAAGTGTGTTTAAAACCTGCTGCTTGGCTACATATCGCAATCTCTTGGCTAATTTGTGGCGCAGTCAAATAACTCAATGGTTCGTTTACCAAATTACGAGCAATATAGACCGCTTCTATAATCGTTTGTAATTCGGCAACCTTATTCGCACCTGCATCGCTTTCTAAGATAGAAATAGTTTGTAACGAATGACGCAGATTAGCAGCCTCTTGTTTGTATTTTAGAAATTGATAATTACCCAAACTGATTCCCTCAGCCAGCAAAAGACTAGCATGAGGTAGGTTGCTCAAATTTTCAATCAAAACCTCCTCCACCTTATGCTGATTCAAGGTATTAATTACCGTCATCCCTTTTTGCCGACAATTTTCATCTGTCCGATAAGTAGCATCCTCTTTTTGTAGAAATAAAACCATCGTAATGGTGCCAAACTCGTTAAATGTAATGAGATGCTGCTTTTTGTCTACACAAGCACCAATATAACTAATATGTTGGCTGGTTAATGGTAGAAGGTCCCAATCAGAACTATCATCAATGATAAAAAGGCGAGAAAGAGAGGGGGAGGCTTGTGTAATCAACTGAATTTTCATGAAAATGATGCGGTTAATGTGATAAAGAAATTAGAATAAGTCAGGATAAAAAAATGATAAATCAAATTCAAAGGCACAAAAATACTGAAAACTTTAGACTTTATACTTAAAAAAATGAAAACG
>JAHDCM010000067.1 GCA_020629895.1 Bacteroidota bacterium | reverse complement strand
AATCATCAAATACTTTGGGCGTGCCGTGTATAAAAAAAGCGCAATCACCATTACAGGATGACTGCGCTTTTTTTATACACGTCGGGCTATCCGCTTGTAGTTGCTTTATACCAGCCTGTTCCGCCAAAGTGCTGGCAGTGTCTTCCGCTGTCAGCCCTGCCAACACAGGCGTCACTAGGCAGCTATTTCAGCAAGCTACCGCTACTATCCCTCACGCGGTAGACGTTTGAACGATTTACGTGCGACGAAAGTGCTTTTGCCACTTATTATATATTGTAAGTTTTGTAATGATTCAATTTTGCAAACAACATTAACCTCATATTTTAAAAAAGTGTCTTTAAAAAGGTGTTTTTTGAGAAAAAAACCTTATTTTAAAGATGATTAATAATTGTATAACATTTTTTACCCATGAATCGCAAACTCGTTTATTGTCTCGTATTATTATTGCTTTGTTTAGCATTTGAAGGAATGGCACAAACTTATTTTTTGAAGGATTATAAAGCAGAAACAAAACATAAAGCTTCGAGTTTATTTCCAAATGGAGACCCAGACGATGATCATCCCGATTATCATGTGGAAGAAGGACTGACCTTACCTCCTTTACAAGCTAAGACTAGTACTGGCGAAGAGTGGTTATACTTTAGAGATGCTACTAGAATTGTAGACGTAGTTGTCTCGGATCAATACATCTGGTCGGCGTCACATAATGGTGGATTGGTGCGAACAGATCGGGCAAGTGGCACCTCTATGTCTTTTAATGACTGGACAACCCAAACTTGGAATTATGGGCAAATAAGCGATTTATTAGTAGATCGGAATGGAGGTTTGTGGATGGCTACAAATTTGGGGATTGATTATTTTGATGGGGTCAAGTGGAAACATTATCGTCCAGGTAATGATTTTGAATTAGAGAATTTAAGATGGATAGGGGTAGATGCACTGGCAGAAGATAATGATGGAAATATATGGGCAAGTGGAAATGATTATATCGTATTTTTTGATGGAGAAAATTGGTATGAACAGCCTTTTAGTGCTTACCAAGAAATAATTCAAGTAGGACAAGATGGCGGCGTCTGGACAATTAGTGAGGATCGTCATTTGATGCGTTGGGAGGCTGGAACTTGGGATAAGATAACTGCCATAGATAATGAGCTAATTAGTGATTATAGTATCAATAATTTTGCGGTGACAAAAGAAGGGGAAGTTTGGTTGGTTGCTTATTATTATGATAATAAATTGAAAGATATGGTTGTTGATTTGATTAGGTGGAATGAAGATCGGGAGATGCAAATTTATCACTCAAGAAATGGAACGACTCCTGCAGATTTTTACAAGGTACAGTTGGATGCAGTAGGGGATTTGTGGTTCATGGCAACCGATTGTGGAGGGGTGTTTAAATGGGAAAAAGGAGATTTTGTAGCATGGGAGCATAATGAGCTGTATGAATGTGGAAGTATTGTGATGGAAGATGAAACCGTTTGGGCTTATAGAAATGGGCAAATACGAGAGATAAATACCCGTAAGAGAGAAATTGTAGCTAATCATATCGTAACAAATGCTTTTTTGTATAATGCTAGTAATATGTTAATTGATGAGGAGAATACAAAGTGGTTTAGTTCTGGTCATGGTTACTTAGTTTCTCTAAAAGGAAATGAGTGGACGGTTGATGGCTTGCTTACTTTACCAATAGAAGAACGACGGATACATCAGATGATATTAGCCAAACAAAAGGGGGGAGTCTGGTTAAGAATGTGGAGTCCTTCTGGAAGTATTTATCATTATGATGGAACTGATTGGACTTTTATTGTTGAACAGCCAAACGATAAAGATCATACCTTTATTTATGAAGATGAGGAGGGGCATCTTTGGGTATCGAATGGGATGACTCTGCGAAAACGCATAAATAATGAATGGAAGGATTATGAAGTACCCGCTATTGAATTTGTTAATCATGGAATATGGAGTGAAGAGCTTTTTACAGATATGATTACTGATCAACAAGGGCAAATGTGGGCCATTACTAATTCGAAACGCCTCTTTAAGTATAACCCAAGTACGGATGCTTGGGACTATATACTCACTTTAGATGAGGAGAATGCGCTGAAAGGAGAAAGTTTTTGTTATGGATATGATCCTGCTATTTTATATACTGATAACAAAGGAAATTTGTGGGCGAATGGAGAACGGTTTTTAGCAAGATATGATGGTAGTAATTGGGAATATTTTTCGGATAATACCATTGATATGGCTTGTGGAATTAGAGCGATTGTTGAGGATCGCGAAGGGGTATTATGGATAGTAAGAACACATGAATCAGTAGTTAAGTATGATGGGGAGACATGGGAAGAGGTAACGCCTTTAAATTCAGGACTTCAGGGAAACTATATCAGAACAGTGAACATGGATGTAGAGGGTAATTTGTGGTTTTTAGCACAAGGTGGAATGAGTGTGTATCAAACGGGAGGAGGTAAAAGTATAGATAATTCTTTTAATAATGGTTTGATTGATAATCCTATCCTAGTAGAATATTTGGATATTTATCCTAATCCGCTTACTAATGGTACTCCTTTGACGATTGACTTTGCCATGCGTGAAACAGCCAGAGGACGTATTGTTATTTATAATAGTGTTGGTCAGGAGGTATATCGCCAACAAGAAGGGATTATTGCAAGAGGAAGTCATCGCTTAACGATGGAAGGTACATTAGGAAGTGGGGTGTACTTTCTTCTGATTCAAACGGATGGAGGAAGACTTAATAAGACCTTTGTGGTGCATGAATAGTGGATAAGTACCTGTTTTTTGTGTACATGTACCCGTTTAACTAGTTTACTTCGTTTAACTTTGGTATGATTGTTTTTCTAAATGAAGGAAAGAGAACAATGAGTCAAAACCTGCCAATCTACCAATTTATTACAGATGACCATACCAGCGTTCCCTTTCGCTTATATGAGTTGAAGCCGCGCACCCAAATGGCGCGTTTTCGCCCGCATCGACACAATTTTTTTGAACTCTTCTTTTTTATAAAAGGGGCAGGTTATCATTTGATTGATTTCGAAAGGTTTGATATTCATTCGGGGAGTGTACATTTTGTAGCTCCTGGCCAAGTGCATTTGGTACAGCGCGAGTTGGATACCACAGGATATACGATCTTATTTTCCCGCGATTTTTTTCATTTGCATTTGGAGAATAAAGACCACTTGATGCAATATCCTTTCTTCAATCAAACACGGAGGCAGGTGCTTAATTTGGAGCCAGTGATGGCTAGTGCCTTAGAAGGTATTTTTAAGCTGATTGTACAAGAGTATGCGCAAGAAAAAAAACAAGATGATGTGCTGCGTAGTTTATTACATCTGTTTTTATTAAAGTGTCGGCAATTTTATACAGAACAGCCATCTGTGGCGCAGCGACTTGCCAAAGAGCAAGGAGCTTGGAAGTTGATTTATGAGTTTAAAAAGTTAGTCAATCAGAAGTTTACCGAAATTCATCAGGTGGGGGAGTATGCCCAACTCCTCTCAGTTAGCCCTAACCACCTAAATAATAGTACCAAACAAATTGTTGGTCAGACCGCTAGTGAATTGATTCAATCGCGTATTGTCTTGGAGGCAAAGCGATTATTAATGCATTCTGCCATGTCGAATAAGGAGATTGCTTACGCCCTTAATTTTAATGACCCCGCCTATTTTAGCCGCTTTTTTCGCAAGCATTTACAGATGTCCCCTTCCGAGTTTAAGAAGAACATTTACGAAAAGTACCAGCATTAACCTGTTTTGTGCATTGTGAGAGTGGGAGGAATAGAGGAACTTTGGGGGAGGGATGAGAGATTGAAGGGTTGAGGGGAAAAGTATTCTCGTCGCACGTAAATCGTTCAAACGTGAGACACAAGATTTTGTGTCTTTACGCGTGAGGGATAGTAGCGGTAGCTTGGCGAAATAGAAAGCTAGTGAGGCACGCCTAGCAGGGCTGACGAAGGAAGACACTGCTAGGCGTATTTGCCGAACAGCTTTTCTAGGAGGCAACTACAAGCGGATAGCCCGACCCCATTTTTGCCAATCGAAACCTGTCAGGTTGAAGGGAAGGTGTGAGTAGGTAAAGCTTGGCATTTACATGAAACATAACAGGTTGATTGGCAAAAATGGGGACACGCCCAACTAATAATAATCTTTTTAATTTGTATAGTTATGAATAGTAGAGTCATTTATTGCTTATTGTTTGCTTGTTTACTAGTGACAATAGAGGGCATGGCACAAACGTATTTTTTGAAAAATTATAAGGCAAAAACAACGCATCAACCTACGGGTTTGTTTCCCAATGGCGATCCTGATGATGATCATCCTGACTATGAGTTTGATAGTGTCGTGGTGCAGCCTCCTTTGCAAGCAAAAATGACTGGGGCAGCGGAATGGAAGTATTTTTATGATGGGACGATTGTGCAGGATATCGCAGTGTCTGAGAAGGAGATATGGGCGGCTACTTATAATGGCGGCTTGATCAAAACGGATCGTTTGACAGGAGAACAGACTTTTTTTTATGAAGAGAATGCACCTATTGAAAATAATGTGGTAAATGATGTGTTGTTGGATCGAGCAGGTAATGTCTGGGTGTTAACGATTCGAGAGATTTTGCGTTTTGATGGAGCGAACTGGACGATTTATGTGCCAGGAACCGCTTTTTTAATAGAGAATTATCCGATTCATGGAGCAATGGAGTTGTTGGAGGATCTAGAGGGAAATATCTGGGTGTCGGCTCGAAATTATGTGGCGCGTTTTGATGGTGAAAATTGGATGGTAGAGCGTCCTTTTAATACTTATAGTTATCAAATACGTATGGCGCCTGACGGTACTTTGTGGATGACTTGTAATGCGGGTAAGTTATTGCGGTGGGATGGGAGTGCTTGGGTGGAGTCGCCTAATTTTGACCATTTGGGGCTTAAGAGAAATACGATTGATGATTTTGAAATTGATCAAGAAGGAAATTTATGGCTACTGGGGGGAGATCAGAATTATCAAACGAAAGAGTGGATGGCAGACTTGGTTGTTTATGATGGGACGCAAATCATAGCATCTTATAGTTTAGAGGACGGAACTTTGCCTGTGTATTTTTCTAATATTGAAATAGATGAAAAAGGAACAGTATGGCTTGGTGCAAAGAATGAGTGTAATGTGGTGTACACGTTGAAAGAGGATGTATTTACTCCTTTTGAGTCAGTGCTAAAGGGGCAGTGTATAAATCGTGATTTTTCGATTAAAAATGGGGAGTTATGGATTGCCAAAGATGGATTGACATTACGTATAGATAAGGATACTGGAAAGCTGGTAGAAGAATATGTGGTGACGAATGCTTTTTTATTTCGAGCATCAAGGGTAACGGTTGATACAGAGAATGTGAAGTGGTTTGGTACGAATCATAATTTGAACTATTATGTGACAAGTAATAACGGTGGTTTGATTCGTTATGATGGGAAAAGTTGGCAGAAAATTGCTTTTCCTGAAAACCAACAATATAGTACTATTGGTGCTGCTAAAAAAGGGGGCTTGTGGGTGCGTACTTATGATGTGTTAGAAGAGGTGTCAAAATTATATTGGTATCATGATCAAGAATGGGAATTGGTTCCAACAGATATATTAGGAGAACATTTTTCGATCTTTGGAGATGATGATGATGGGCGATTATGGGTCAAGGCAGGAGAGATGGAGATTGGTTATAGGGAAGGGGGCGAATGGCATTTGCAAGAGATAGAGGGGATTACTATCGAAGGGATGGAGTGGCGAAAAGAAGTATTTACCGATTTATTGGTGACTCCTAAAAATCAGGTTTGGGCAATTACAAGTATGAAACGGGTATTTAAATATAATGATGCTACGGATGCTTGGGAGTATCAACTTACCCTTGATGAATCGAATGACTTACGAGGTGTTAGTCTTTGTTATGGGTATCGACCGCCGTCTTTATATACGGATCGTAAAGGAAATGTATGGGTAAATGGGGAGCGATTTTTAGCAAAATTTGACGGAGAACATTGGACTTATTTTACAGATGAGGATTTTGATATGGATTGTGGTATCGTTGATATAGAAGAAGACGAACAGGGCAATATATGGGTTCTTATTAGTCAAACAAAGGTGGTAAAATATGATGGGAAGACGTGGGTGGAGGTAAACAGTGAAAATTCGGGGCTGCCTGATACTTGGATTAGTGATTTGGAGATTGACCAAGATGAAAATATTTGGTTTATTGGTGGAGGTAGGGCAAGTGTGTACCGTGCTGGAGGAGTGGTTAATATAGATGGAGGAAGTTCCAATGGCTTTGTTGATGATGAGTTAAGTCCAATTACTTCCTTAGAGCTTTACCCCAATCCGATACCCACAGCCTATCCCTTAACGATAGGCTTTGAGTTAGTGGAAAATTCGAAGGTACAGATAGCCCTTTTTAACGCACTTGGGCAGCAAGTATTTATGCAAAATAAAGGACAATTAGCGGTTGGAGAACATCGTTTTGAAATAAATACGGATTTAGAAGGTGGCTTTTATTTTGTGGTACTTCGAACTGAAAAAGGGCAATTGAGTCAGTCATTTATTGTTAATGAATAAACTATAACAGATGGATCGCCGAGCATTTATAATTAACACTTCTTTAACCGCTTTTGCAGTGTCTACGTTTGGAACCGTATTGGGGTGTAAAAAAGAGGATTTATTGGAGTCGGATGGAGTAGCGAAATTTGTAGGAGATTGTGAGACTACGAATGATATTTTAGGGCCTTTTTATCGTCCAGACGCGCCTATTCGCTCTGATTTGACTTGTGAAGTAACTGGCAATATTATCACTTTGAAAGGGCAGATATTGGCGGATGATTGTGTGACGCCTATTGAGCAGGCACAAATTGAAATTTGGCATTGTGATACACAGGGAGATTATGATAATAGCTCACCTGATTTTTTGCAACGTGGGCGTTTATTGACGGATGCAGAAGGGAATTATGCCTTTAAAACGATATTGCCGGGTAAGTATTTGAATGGGCAGTTATATCGCCCTGCACATATTCATTTTCGGGTGACGGCTGAAGGGAAACGCGAAATCATTTCGCAGGTATATTTTGAAGGTGATCCTGATATTGCGGCTGACCCGTGGGCTTCCAAAGAGGCGGCTAAATTGCGCATTTTAGATATGATTCCCGAGGATGTAAATGGAGGAATTACGGTGCATTTTGATATTTATATGGTATCGGAATAATTAGTCCTTCGTTTGTTGATTTCTCCTTATCTTTGAAGAGATAAATCCGCACAACAGATGAAATTATTCCGCGAAATTGCGAAAGAACTATTGGTGGTTATTCTAGGGATACTAGTAGCACTAGCAATCAATAACTACGTGCAGGATCGAAAAAATAAGCAGTTCTTAAAGGAGTCTATTACGCTCATCCAAACAGAACAAGCAGTTAATGCTCAAAAGCTTCAAAAAAGCATTGCTCGCCAAAAAGAATCCATTCAAATTTATCAACAACATATTGATGCGGATAGCCTCTCGATTGCGGAACTCATTGCCCGCTCGAAAGGCTTTACGACGATTAATCTGAGCCAATCTGCTTGGAGTAAGCTATTGTCTAAACATGTGGAATTGGTGGATTATAAGCTATTTAAGTCTTTGACCAAAATTGAAAACCAACTTGCTTTTATAGATGATATTAAATTGCGCTTAGGGGATGTCGGTTTTGATCGTGCCTTGAAAACAGATAAGGCATCAAAGCAATTGGTGTTGACATTGATGCAGGATTTGGTACGTGCAGAGGAAGAATTGGCTGAAGAGTATGCCTATTTTAATGAGATAACACAGTGATTATGAAGTCGTTTAATGTCTTAATTTGGGTGGGTTTATTAGTGCTTTTTGTCAGCAGTTATTGTCAACAAGAAGGAGTCCATATTCCTATTAAGGAAGATAAAATGGTACAGTATGTGGTTGATCCGAAAGTACAGGATTTGCGCTTGTTTTGGCAGGATGATGAAGGGGAGCCAATGAAGGGGTTTAAGCGATTAAGTAATTGGTTAGAAGGTCGAGGCGAGGAGTTGGTATTTGCAATGAATGGGGGTATGTTTCTGAAAGATTACTCTCCACAAGGCTTATATGTAGAGGAGGGAGTGATGCGCAAGACAACAGATACCATTCAATCGGCTTATGGTAATTTTTACCTCCAACCCAATGGGATTTTTTTTCTTACTCACGATGGTAAAGGGGGGGTATTGGCAACCAAAGATTTTGAATATGGGCAGCATATTCGTTTTGCGACACAATCGGGGCCGATGTTGGTTATTGATGGCGCATTACACCATAAGTTTATCAAAGGCTCTAGTAGTTTACATATTCGTAATGGTGTAGGTATCTTACCTGATGGAAAGGTATTGTTTGCGATGAGTAAAGAGAAAGTTAACTTTTATGATTTTGCTAGTTTCTTTAAATATAAAGGTTGCCAAAATGCCTTATATTTAGATGGTTTTGTGTCTCGTACTTATTTGCCTGCCCAAAAGTGGACACAGATGGATGGCCGATTTGGGGTGATGATTGGGGAAGTGAAAAATAAACAATAATATGCAACCATACGAACCAGATGTTCTTTACGAAGATAACCACCTGCTTATTGTTAATAAGCCCGCAGGTATGTTGGTGCAAGGAGATCGGACGGGTGATATACCGTTGGTAGAACATTTGAAGGAATATATCAAGGTGAAGTATAATAAGCCTGGTAAGGTTTTTTTAGGGATTCCGCATCGTATTGATCGGCCTACTTCGGGGGTATTGGTTTTTGCCCGCACTAGCAAGGCACTAGAACGCATGAATCGTTTGTTTAAGAATAGAGAGGTAGACAAGACCTATTGGGCAGTGGTGAAAAGCTGCCCACAAGAGAAGGCGGGCGAGTTGGTGGATTATCTTATCAAAAACCAACAAAAAAATAAATCCTTTGCTTACGATTATGAGAAGAAAGGAACGAAAAAAGCCATTTTAACTTATCGGTGGGTGCGTCAAAGTGAACGGTATCACTTGTTAGAGGTGTATCCAAAAACGGGCCGCCATCATCAAATTCGGGTGCAATTATCTAAAATAGGTAGTCCTATAAAAGGAGATTTAAAATATGGTTTTCCGCGTTCAAACAAGGATGGTTCTATTCATCTACATGCACGAAAAATAAAATTTGAACATCCTGTAAAAAAAGACATGATGGAAGTAGTCGCAGCAGTTCCGAAGGGAGATGCGGTTTGGGGAGCTTTATCTTAAACGATTCTTACCATATTCACCTGCTCTACCATTTCATCGACAATATAACGCCCCAGATTCGTCCATTGTATGGCCTTGTCCATGACCATGCTATCAGAAGAGACGACAATTTCGCCTGAATCAATTAATACTTGGTCGGGATTATAAGCTAGATCAATATCCCAATTCCAGGGTTTATCCTGAATCAGTTCATACATCATCACTTTCAATTTTCCACTATTGCCAACTGGTCGATCAAAGTACCAATGTACTTTTTGTAGCTGTAATTGTTCTAGGCACTTTCCAATTAGGTGAAGGGCAGGAATCGTTTCTTCTACCCGACGGTAGGTACCATGAATACTTGCTAAGTCTCGGTAGCTACTATCTTTTGCCTCAAATATAAGCCCACCAGATAAGGCACTTTCAATAGTGATCAGTAGGTTGTAGCCGTCGATAAAGATTGTTTTGCCTTGTAGGTTGTTAACAGCGACTTCTTTTGCTTTTCGACGATCAATAGCTTGTTGCGCACAACTACATCGCCATACTGCTTTGCGCTGGCGTTCGGTGAGGCGGTACCGATCTCCGACAAGTTTTAGGGTGGCATTATCTGAATAGCCCCTAGAAAATAACCACGATAAATCCGTAACAGCATCGCGCAGCTTGGGCCAGTTTTTCTTATCGAATAAGCGAGGATCATTCGGATGTTGGCCACGATGTCGGCGTTTGTCAGGCATAATTTATGGATTTGGAAATGATGCAGTTACTTTGCTACGTACAAATTCACCTATTCGCACAATAGCGGCTTTTGCTTCGGGTAGAATTGGCCAAAAGAATTGCCAGACATGATACATATTGGTCCATTTTTCTAAGACCACTTTTACATCGGCTGCTTTTGCTTTTTGCGCTAAACGGGTGGCATCGTCTAGTAATATTTCATCTATTCCTACTTGTATCAATAGCGGAGGTAGCTGGTGAAGTTCCGCAAAGATAGGAGAAACTAATGGATGAGTGAATAAAGTGCGATCTTGTGCGACATAAGATAATGCCATCATTTCTAGTGCGGGAGGCACTAGCATAGGGTCGGCTTTTAGTTTAGTGATGATAGAATCTCCGCTATTGGATAGGTCAGTCCAAGGAGATAAACAGACGCCAGCAGCAGGCATGGGTAATTGTTGATCTCGGATTTGTGTTAAGGCACTAATGGTTAGTCCGCCACCTGCTGAGTCGCCGCCAATGATGATATTTTCAGGTAGATAGCCTTTTTCCAATAGGTATTTATAGGCAATAATGGTATCTTCTACGGCCGCAGGAAACGGGTGTTCAGGAGCCAGGCGGTAGTCCAACATGAGTGCTTTGAAACGGCCTTGTTGTACCATTTTACTAACTAAGCCCTTGTGAGAATGAATAGAACCTAAACCATAGCCGCCTCCATGTAAATATAAAAATACAACTTCTTGGGGATAGGTTTCGGGGGTTAACCAAGCCGCTTTGATCCCTGCTACTGCTGTCATTTCCATTGTTACGCCTCGACAAATACCTACTTTGGAGGTTATTTTATCAAAATAGGTGCGTAAACGAATAGCGTCGAATCTTTCGGGCTTACTGGTGTAATACAACAAGGCACCTTTGCGTAATTTTAAGCTTGTTTTAACGATAACACTTTGTACACTGGACATGTTAAATGATGATTGGGTGATTGGGTGATTGGATGAATGGGGGATTGGATGAATGGGTGAAGAGCGGGGTTTAGGTTTTCAGTTCTTTCATCTTTTTATTAAACACTGCACATTGCCCTTTTAGTTGCAAAATAATAGTATTAAAAAAATCGGCTGTTAGTAGTTTGAGATTAGCATTGTAAACGCGAGCGA
>JAHDCM010000066.1:6842-11205 GCA_020629895.1 Bacteroidota bacterium | reverse complement strand
ATCATTTTGTGCGCAAAATTAGGCAAAAAAAAACCTTGTAGTATGAAACTACAAGGTCATTTTTTTCAATCAAATACAATCAGTTGATTACTTCTGATTTACGATAGAAGGCTTCTTCACTGGCGAAGTAGATTCTTTTACTGCTTTGTCTACTTTTCCTTTAATGAAGATGCGCTTGGTAGGAGTATAGGCATTAGAAGTGATCGTGATAGATTTTGTAAAAGGTCCAACACGATTCTTTGTGTTATATACGACTTTAATTTCCGATTCTTCACCTGGCATAATTGGCTCTTTTGGCCACTCAGGTGTGGTACAGCCACAAGAAGCTTTTACATTTGAAAGAATTAAGGGTTCTTTACCAATGTTTTTGAAAGCAAAAATATGCTCTGCTTTCGGTCCTTCTTCTAAGTTTCCAAAATCGTGACTTTCAATATCAAATTCCATTACTGGCGAGGTGGTTTCTATTAAATTACCCTCATCATCCATAATGTAAGTAGCCTCTTTAGTGGTCTTATCAACTCCTTGTGCGAAGCTGGTTGCAGATACCGCCATCAATAAGACTACGGCTAATAAAATCTTCTTCATAATTATTTAATTTTCAAGATAAGATTAGTTGAACGAATAAATTAAAAAAGGGGATGCCAATTTTAAAGAAAACAGCAAACCGTCTCTTAGACGGTGCAAATTATAAAAGGTTGAATGAATGTTTTAATTTTTTTTTGATTATGACTTATAATTGACGTATAAACAAATACAAGATACTGTCTGTTTAAAACAATGGCAAGTTACATAAAAAAAACTACTTTTTGTTACTCAAAGTCAAGACATTAAGTGAGGCAACTACTTCAAAATAGCAAATTATAGTTTAAAGATCCTACTATTTAGGCAGGCATTTTGTAGCTTTGTCGGTTGTATACAACTGGGCTACACATGATCACATTACATAATGACCCTCCCAATACTTTCTCAGACGATGAGGGAGATGAGGAGGCAGGCAATATTTTGTCAAATTCTCAAATCTTAATAGACTATCATTTGGCTTGTTTGAGTAGAGAGATTAGCCTGCTATCTCGCCGCGAAGTATTAACAGGCAAAGCTAAGTTTGGCATATTAGGTGACGGAAAAGAAGTACCACAATTGGCTTTATCTAAGGTGTTTCAAGATGGCGATTTTCGTTCTGGATACTATCGTGATCAAACCTTACTGTTTGCCCTCCAGCATATTACTCCTATCCAGTTTTTTGCCCAACTATATGCTAACTCCAACCCTGAAGAAGAGCCACAATCAGCTGGCCGTCAAATGAATGCCCACTTCGCTTCACATAGTCTCAATAATCAAGGAGGCTGGAATGATTTAACTCGTATAAAAAATACGGTTGCAGATATATCCTGTACTGCAGGTCAAATGGCCCGTGCCGTAGGGCTTGGTTTGGCCTCTAAGAAGTATCGCGAAATAGCAGAATTGTCTCATCTTAACCAGTTTTCAAATCAAGGCAACGAGGTTACATTTGTAACGATTGGTGATGCAAGTACATCGGAAGGTGTTTTTTGGGAAGCGATTAATGCCATTGGTGTGTTGAAGATACCTGTCGTTATATCTATCTGGGATGACGGTTATGGCATTTCAGTTCCTACTAAGTATCAAACTACCAAAGGGAATATCTCTAAATTATTGGAGGGTTTTAAATTAGATGACCAAGGCGAAGGATTTATTATCGAGCGCGTAAAAGGACATCAGTATAAATCGCTTTGCAAAACCTATTGGCAAGTGGTTGAACGAGTTCGAAAAGAGCATATTCCCGCCATTATTCATGTCCAAGAATTAACCCAACCACAAGGACATTCTACTTCGGGATCACATGAGCGTTATAAATCCAAAGAACGATTAGTTTGGGAAAAAGCCTATGATTGTAATCTTCAAATGCGCGAGTGGATTATCAAAAAAGGATTTGCCACAGCTACTGAACTAGATGATATAAAAAAGAAAGCGGTTAAAGAAGCAAGAATAGCGCGTCGTACTGCTTGGGAAGCTTTTAATGAACCATTAAAAAAAGAGATTCAGGAACTGAGTATTATCTGCAATCGACTATACCAACAAGTTATTAATAAAGAAGTGGTGCGTTTAGCACAAAAAGATTTGCAAGGCGCGCTTTATCCAACTCGTCGCGAAATTTGCAGTACTGCCCGTCAGTTACTCTTTCAGTTGAAGGATGAGCCATTAGCTGTAAAAAGTGAATTAATACAATGGAAAAAACAGTATGAACTTCGTTTTCGTCAGCACTATGGTTCTCATCTACATAGTCAATCTGTTGAATCTCCTCTAAAAGTGCCGCATATTCCTGCTGAATATACACCTCACCCTCCCCTAAAAAATGGTTTCGAAGTTTTAAATGCTTGCTTTGATGCGGCATTAAGTCGTGACCCGCGTATTTTCGCATTTGGGGAAGACTTAGGAAAAATTGGCGATGTCAATCAAGGTTTTGCGGGCTTACAAAGTAAATATGGTGAACATCGTGTGTTTGATGTCGGCATTCGAGAAAATACGATTATTGGTCAGGGAATTGGCATGGCGATGCGCGGTTTACGTCCTATCGCAGAAATTCAATATCTCGATTACTTTTTATATGGCTTGCAACCAGTATCAGATGATCTAGCAAGTTTGCATTACCGCTCGGCAGGTCGGCAAAAAGCACCATTGATTATTCGTACACGCGGGCATCGTTTGGAGGGGATTTGGCATACAGGTTCTCCATTGGGAATGTTAATCAACGCAGTACGAGGCGTACATCTTCTTGTACCTAGAAATATGACCCAAGCTGCTGGCTTTTATAATACCTTACTACAAGGGGATGATCCTGCAATTGTTGTAGAATGCCTAAATGGGTATCGTTTGAAGGAAAGATTACCTAGTAATATTGGTGAATTTACGGTGCCTTTGGGACTTCCTGAAATTATTCAATCAGGAGAAGACATCACGATTATCACCTATGGTTCTTGTGTACGCATCGCCCATAAAGCATGTAAACAATTATCGGAAATGGATATTGAATGCGAATTGATAGATGTACAAAGCCTACTGCCTTTTGATAGTCACCATTTACTACTTCAGTCTATTAAAAAAACCAATCGTGTTCTTTTTCTGGATGAAGATGTGCCAGGAGGTGCCACTGCCTTTATGATGCAAGAAGTACTCGAAAAACAAGGTGCTTATTATTATTTAGATGCAGTACCTCAAACCTTAACTGCTTCGGCTCATCGTTCACCCTACGGCTCGGATGGCGATTATTTTACTAAACCAAGTGTAGACGATGTAATTGAAACAGTATATCGTATTATGCAAGAAGCGGATCCGCAACTTTACCCGCCTTGTTTTTAATTTTTTCTAAAAAAAACAATACTTTTTACCATATTTCCATAAGTTCATTTATCTTAGCCAAGAATTTATAAATATGTTAGCCTACTCCATACATAGCACAGTCATTATTATTAGCGCATTGGTCGTGGTCATTCCACAATCAAAACAGGGATGGAGTATTTAACGCAATTATTTTAATCGTAAAATCCAAAAAGCCATCCCCATGTTGGGATGGCTTTTTTAGTTTTACTTACACTCGTTAGTAATGGACAAATTGAGTATTACTTAGTAAAGTTTTTTTGAGTATGTATCGAAACAAACATACGGTCATTTTCAAGGATGGCAAGTTTATCAATGCAATGGGAGAGAAAAACAATCAGTTTACACAGGCTCTTCATTATGGTTATTCAGCTTTTGAAGGCATGCGCGCATATAGTACGCATCAGGGTACTCGTATTTTCAAGGCGCGCAAACATTTTGAACGCCTAAAACATTCAGCCAAAATTCTCCATTTAGAGATTCCTTATACAGTAGAACAACTCATTGACTTTAGCTATGAACTTCTCGAAAAGAATCACTTTAAAGATGCCTATATCCGCCCTTTGTTAATGGGTGGCTCACAAATGGCCCTGCTCCCCTCTTCAGAACCGTCCCTAATGATTTGTTGTTGGCGATGGCCCAAGTACTTCCGAGAAAAGACGTTACGCTTAATGCTATCTAGTTATAAGCGACCACACCCTGCGTCATTCCATCTGGATGGCAAAATTAGTGGTCATTATGTCAATGGTATATTAGCTACCAATGAGGCACAAAAGAATGGCTATGATGAGGCTCTTTTATGTGATCATAACGGCTTTATTGCGCAAGCTGCCAGTGCTAATATCTTCTTTGAAAAAGACAATAAACTCTATACTCCTCGAACAGGAAATATTTTACCCGGCATTACTCGAAGTATCGTTATGAAAATGGCTGAATATATGCCTGTACCCATTGAAGAAGGCGACTTTAC
>JAHDCM010000066.1:0-6742 GCA_020629895.1 Bacteroidota bacterium | reverse complement strand
GCTCAAGCCATGCTTTATGGGATTGGCTTAACAGAAGAAGACTTGAAAAAAGCACAAGTTGGTATTGTGAGTACAGGCTATGAGGGCAATACTTGTAATATGCACTTGAATGACCTAGCGAAAGTAGTCAAAAAGGGAACACAAGCTAGTGATTTGGTCGGTTTGATTTTTCATGCGATTGGGGTAAGTGATGGCATTTCGATGGGAACTGATGGCATGCACTTCTCACTTCCCTCTCGCGACATTATCGCTGATTCTATCGAAACGGTCGTAAGCGCGCAATGGTACGATAGTGTCATTGCAGTGGTAGGTTGTGATAAAAATATGCCGGGTTCTGTAATGGCAATGGGCCGCCTTAATCGTCCTGCCATTATGGTGTATGGCGGAACGATTCATTCAGGACATTATAAGGGACAAACCCTCAATATCGTTTCCTCTTTTGAGGCATTGGGCGAAAAATTTGCTGGTACCATCACACCCGAAGACTTTAAAGGAATTATCCAAAACTCTTGCCCAGGTGCCGGAGCTTGTGGCGGTATGTACACTGCCAATACAATGTCATCGGCCATAGAAGCTCTCGGAATGAGTTTACCTTATAGTGCTTCTAATCCTGCCCTTAGTATCGAAAAACAAAAAGAGTGTTTAGATGCAGGAATGGCGATTCGCTTATTGCTTGAAAAAGACATTAAGCCACGAGATATTATGACATACAAAGCCTTTGAGAATGCGATTCGTATGATTACGGTGCTTGGTGGTTCTACTAACGCCGTTTTACATATCATTGCCATTGCAAAATCGGTCGGTGTTGATATTTCCATTAAGGATTTTCAACGTATTAGTGACACGACTCCTTTCCTTGCCGATTTGAAGCCTAGTGGGCGTTACTTAATGGAAGATTTGCATGAAATAGGCGGCGTACCTGCGGTGATGAAAATGATGTTAGCAGAAGGACTTTTACATGGTGATTGTTTAACTGTCACTGGAAAAACAATTGCAGAAAATATTGCCGATCTCCCTGCGCTAACAGATGGACAAGACATTATTAGACCTATAAATAATCCTTTGAAACCAACAGGACATTTACAAATTTTATTTGGTAATTTAGCCGCCGAAGGCTCCGTTGCCAAAATTACAGGAAAGGAAGGAGAACGTTTTGAAGGAAAGGCAAGAGTGTTTGACTCAGAAGAAGTAGCAATTGAGGCAATACGGGCAGGAAGCATTAGCAAAGGCACAGTAATTGTAATTCGTTATGAGGGCCCGAAAGGATCACCTGGAATGCCTGAAATGCTTAAACCTACTGCCGCTATTATGGGAGCTGGTTTAGGCAAAGAAGTGGCACTTATTACCGATGGCCGTTTTTCAGGAGGCACACATGGCTTTGTTGTTGGCCATGTTACCCCAGAAGCGCAAGCAGGTGGTTTATTGGCTCTATTACAAGATGGAGATGATATTGTGATTGATGCAGTAAACAATAAAATGGATGCGCTACTTTCGGAAGCAGAAATTGAACGAAGACGTGCCGCTTGGAAGCAACCACCACCTAATGTGACACAAGGTATTTTGTATAAGTATTATAAATCCGTGTCTTCAGCATCAGAAGGCTGTGTAACTGACGAGTAAAGAATAAAAAAACATAAAACTATGAATATCGATCCAAAAACGAATGGAGTATTGACTCCGGCTACAACTAACCGTATATCAGGTGCGGAAGCAATTGTTCGTTGTCTAATTGAAGAGGGCGTAGATGTTCTCTTTGGCTATCCAGGTGGAGCCATTATGCCCGTTTATGATGCTTTATATGATTACCAAGATCAAATTAATCATGTATTAGTGCGACATGAACAAGGAGCCAGCCACGCAGCAGAGGGCTATGCGCGTATTAAGAAAAAACCTGGTGTCTGTTTGGTAACATCAGGGCCTGGTGCTACTAATCTAGTAACAGGACTCGCTGATGCACTGATGGATTCGACACCAATTGTGTGTATTAGTGGACAAGTACCGCGTGATTTGTTAGGTACTGATGCCTTTCAAGAAACAGATGTAGTAGGTGTAACAATGCCAGTAACGAAGTGGAGTTACCAGATTACAAAAGCTGCTGAAATTCCGATTGTAATGGCAAAAGCCTTCTATATCGCAAATACAGGACGGCCAGGGCCAGTTATGATTGATTTGACTAAAAATGCACAGTTTGAGATGCTTGATTTTGAGTATCATCGAGCACCACGTATTTTCAGTTATTGGCCCACTCCAAAAGCGAAGGCAGAAGATATTGAAGCAGCCGCAAAATTAATTAACGAAGCGAAAAAACCATATTTACTGTGTGGACATGGTGTTTTAATTTCAGGTGCGCAAGCAGAATTAACCGAATTGATTGAAAAGGCAAGTATTCCTACTGCGTGTACCTTACAAGGTTTATCAGCAATTCCTACTGATCATCCTATGTGTGTAGGCATGCCTGGAATGCATGGCAACTACGGGCCTAATTTATTGAGTAGTGAATGTGATGTATTGATTGCTGTCGGAATGCGCTTTGATGATCGTATTACAGGCCGAGTGGATAAATTTGCTCCCCAAGCAAAGGTGCTACATATCGAAATTGATCCTGCTGAGATTGATAAAATTATGAAAACAACGGTGGCAATTAACGCAGATGCAAAAGAGGCATTGAAACGCCTGATTCCATTAGTTGAACAACGCGAACGACCAGCGTGGCTGGCTCAATATGCGGAATGTGCTGCTATTGAAAAAGAGAAAATTATTGACCGCGATACCTTACCTAAGGAAGGAGCGATTAAGATGGGGGAAGTGGTAAAATTATTGTCAGATAAAACTGAAGGAAAGGCGGTTATTGTGCCAGATGTGGGACAGCATCAGATGGCAGCCGCTCGTTATTATAACTACACCGAAACCGATGGTTGGGCAACTTCTGGCGGCTTGGGAACTATGGGGTATGCCTTACCCGCAGCACTTGGTTGTAAATTTGCGGCTCCCAATCGTGAAGTAGTCGCTATTATTGGAGATGGATCCTTCCAAATGAATTTACAAGAATTAGGTACCATCATGCAAACAGGATTACCTGTCAAAATCATTATCCTCAACAATAACTTCTTAGGAATGGTGCGCCAATGGCAGCAATTATTTTTCGATCGTCGCTACTCCTCTGTTGAATTACAAAATCCCGATTTTTGTAAAATTGCAGAAGGATTTAGCATTAAGGCAGTACGCGTATCAGAACGTACCGATTTAGATGGTGTGATGCAGCAAATGCTAGATAGCAAGGAGCCATTTTTGATGGAAGTGATGGTAGAAAAAGAAGAAAATGTGTTTCCAATGGTACCTTCAGGAGCAGGGGTAGCCGAGGTGAGATTGGAATAAAAAGTGTACGAGGTACGAATACAAAAAAACCGCATACCTCCAACTTCACATAACAATCATTCAAAAACTATCAACATATCATGGAAAAGAGATTCACCATTTCAGTATATACCGAAAATATTGTCGGATTGCTTTTACGCATCACCGCCGTATTCACCCGTCGTCATATCAATATTGAAAGCTTAACCGTCTCTGAAACAGAGCGACGCGGCATTTCTCGTTTTACTATTGTAGTACGCCAATCAGAAGATATGGTCAATAAAGTAACCAAACAAATCAATCGAATTGTAGAGGTTATTTTTGCCGAGTACCATAGTGATGCCGATTTAATTTCGAGTCAGTTGGCTTTATTTAAAGTGGATATCGCCAAAGAGGAATATCTTCCTAGCTTGGAGGTATTAGCACGCCAAGCAAATGCACGTATATTGATCCATAATAATCGACGAATGGTTTTGGAAAAAACAGGTACGCGCGATTCACTAGAGGCCTTTTTACGCGATTTAGAAGCATACGGAGAGGTCGAATATGTACGTTCTGGGCGTATTGCGGTAACATCTTCTAGTAGTCGCTTGAGTGAAATTATACCCAAGCTACCTGAGTTAAATCGGTACCCCAACTATTCGATGGATCATCATAACTAAAACGTTTGACGAGAAACGACGGAACGATATTGTTAATCGTCTAAAAATTATTAAACAACTAATTTAAACAAACAATAAAATATCATGGCAAAGATTAAATTTGGAGGCGTTGAAGAAAACGTCGTGACGAGAGAGGAATTTTCATTAGAAAAAGCAAGAGAAACCTTGAAAGATGAAACCATTGCAGTAATAGGCTATGGTGTGCAAGGGCCTGCACAAGCATTGAACCTCCGCGACAATGGATTTAATGTAATTGTAGGACAACGAAAAGGAGGAAAATCATGGGAGAAAGCAGTAGCAGATGGTTGGGTAGAAGGCGAAAATTTATTTGATATAGAAGAAGCTACTGCTCGCGGAACCATTGTTAAAAGCTTGCTTTCGGATGCTGGGCAAATTTCGGTATGGCCACAAATGGCAGCAAAATTAAAGCAAGGAGATGCCTTGTATTTTTCGCATGGCTTTGCTGTTACTTACTCCAATCAAACAGGGGTCATTCCTCCTGAAGGGGTAGATGTCATTTTAGTTGCTCCTAAAGGATCAGGGACAAGTGTACGTCGCTTATTTTTAGCAGGTAAAGGGATCAATTCTAGCTATGCCGTTTATCAAGATGCTACTGGACGTGCGCAAGAACGCGCCATTGCACTAGGTATTGGCATTGGCTCTGGCTACCTATTTGAAACAACTTTTAAGAATGAGGTAACGAGTGATTTAGTAGGTGAACGAGGTGTGCTGATGGGTGCATTGGCAGGCATTATGGAAGCGCAATACAATACATTAAGAGCGCGAGGTCATAGCCCAAGTGAGGCCTTTAACGAAACCGTAGAGGAATTAACTCAAAGCCTCATGCCACTAGTAGCAGAAAATGGCATGGATTGGATGTATGCCAATTGTTCAACGACTGCCCAACGCGGTGCTTTAGATTGGAAAAATAAGTTTAGAGATGCAGTAGCTCCAGTATTCAAGGATTTATACGATAGTGTAGAATCGGGTAATGAGGCCAAGATTACTATTGAAGCCAATAGCCAAACTGATTACCGCGAACGCTTACAAGAAGAATTAGACGAGATTGGTAATTCGGAAATGTGGACAGCAGGAAAAGCAGTCAGAAGCTTACGACCAAAAGAATAAGTATCAAGGAATGTGCAATGTGCGACGATTTACGTTTCAACCTAAATAGTAGGTCACGTATTTTCTTCGCACATCGCACCTAGTACATCGCACATTAATAATAACTCAACCGCACCATCTTCATATCTCCATATAATTTTTCGCCTTCCTCCCAAGTAGGCATAGTGCCATCTGGATTTTGTTTGAGACGAGTAATCGAATTGCCAATAATAATAATATCCCCATCAAAGGTTTCCAAAACTACCTCTGCCTTTTCAAATGGTGTTTCCCCACAAGTACGCTCCCACACTTTCTTTCCCTTCTCATTTGTTTTAATCAGCCACATACTTCCTGTGGCACTACTACCACTCGTGCCTGTCAGCAATAAACTACCATCAGAGGTAGAAGACACCCCATGAATCTCATCTGATCCACGTCCACCAAATTCGTTTTCCCATAATACCTTTCCTTTTTCATTCACTTTTACCAACCATCCATTGCCATTAATACGGCTACCTTTCGGCATCGTAATACCTGCCAACACAAAGCTACCATCCAACATCGGCTGTACCGCATGAATCATATCCATTTGCTTTTTTTCACCAATCGCCTTATCCCACAATACCACCCCATTCAAATCTGTTCGAATCAGCCAAGCATCCTCAAATTCCGACTTTTTAAAACGCGTATTAGCCACCAACACAAAATCCTCATTCGCCGCCTCAAATACATCGGTCACACTCACCATCTGCTCCGATTCAATCTCCTGATTCCATATTTCATTCCCCTCTCGATCTACCTTAACCAACCAAATAGAGTGATTCATTCGATGTTTCCATGCCTTTCCAACCAATTGTTTTTTGGTAATATGTCTAGTACCAACTAATAAATAATTATTATCTTTTAGTCGCACCATCGCATTTGCCTGCTCATTGCCCGATGCCCCAAATGTTTTATTCCACTCTACCACTCCCAACTCATCTACTTTTACCATCCAAAAATCAGTATTCCCTGCCCCCTTCGATTCGGTATTTCCTAGCAACATATACCCTCCATCATCGGCACGCACAATATCTCGCACATGATCATTTCCCTTACCACCTATCGTTTTCTCCCACGTTATCTCTCCTTCTGGATCAAGTTTCACCAACCAAATATCTGCTTTTCCCATCCCCTTCGATTCGGTATCACCTGCCATAATATAGCCTCCATCGGATGTAGGCATCACCTCATATACCTTATCCTCCTTTAGCCCTCCAAATGATTTTAACCAAACAACATCTGGCGGTTCATTAAAATCTACCTCTTGCGCAACACTTTCATAAAATAAGAAAAACATACAGCAGCATGCTAGACAAAGTCGTTTACAGTTCATAATAATTACGGTTTTTTAATAATAAATTTTTTGGGTTAAAAAAGGGTACTTTGTTATAAGTAATATAAATATACATCCATTTTCAGTATTTACAACCGTTTTTCCTTGATTTTATTTTTTGGGGCGTGTCCCCATTCTTTTCGTTTTTGCCCATTCCTGCAAAAACGCAAAGAATGGGGTCGGGCTATCCGCTTGTAGTTGGCTCATAGCTACTCGTTCAGCATAGTCCTAGCGGTGTCTTCCG
>JAHDCM010000065.1 GCA_020629895.1 Bacteroidota bacterium | reverse complement strand
GCACAAACAGGATTGTAGTCGGTAGGACAAAATGCATCTTCTCGAATATATTCAGGATGTGGACATTCAACATCTCCAACTGCAATTTTGTAACGTCTATTGATACATATAGATGTTTCACCATAGCATTGCTCAATGATTGGTTCCAAACTAAAACATACTTCATACATAAAACTCTCAATACCTACAAAATCTGGATTAGGTTGATAAGTTACCTCTGTTCCATTAACAGTAACAGTTCCATTAACAGGAGCCTCTATCAAATCATAAGAAGCAATACCTGTAATAAATTCATAGTATTGAATATCGCAGCCTACACCTTGTGGAAGCTCTACAACGATAGGTGTATTTTGATCAGTAAATAAATTTATAGGTTTAGGATAATAAGGAAAAATAGGGTCAATTACACAAAGTGAAAGAGGTGGACACTCAATATCTTCACATACTCCCATAGTCCAATCAGCACTACTATATCCTGCACATTCTGCTTCACAAGCATTGCCAAAGGTTTCACCATCTACACATACAGGAGCGTACTCTTCTGTACAAAAACAGTTATTACATCCTGCACAAGACTGTAATACCTCTATCAAAGTCGCTTCTTCTGGGAAACTAGGGCAACCTTCACCAGTAGCACCTACAATCGTCCCAAAACGACAAATTTCCGTTCCATCACATTCATACAAATAAGCTCCACCATCTGCCACAGCTCCACAATCTTCTACAAAAAATACCTCTCTACCCTCAAAATCATATTGTGTTACTGCACTACAAGTACCATAAGGAATATTTGCTAAAGGATTCTCACATGTTTCAGCACAAGTAAAGGCAGTATAAATATAATAGACATCCCACTCTTCATCTGGAACACCAGGGAATAAACTAAGCTCTGTAAAACCAACAATTATCGTATCTGTTCCTTCAAAACCAGGATCTGGCATATATTGGAAGGCAATTCCATGAATAAACCCAGGATCAGCATCAATCATGGTAAGCGTCCCATTACTAGGCCCTTGAGAAACACCTGCTCCAGTTTCATCACCTAAACCAATCTGGACAGTCGCTGTATCAAGCCCATTGTTACAAAGCCCCTCATAAATCACTCTTGAATCTCCAAGCTTACAATCAATCAAAGTAGAAAAGATCGTACATACCTCTTCAAAGGCAGTAAAAGCAAAACTAACAAATAACTGTTCTTGATAAGTTACCCCATCTGCCAATAATGGAAGGAAAATACCTGACGCTTCTCTAAAATCAGTACCATCATCTTCTGTATAATAAAATGCTCCAATAATACGATCAGGATCAGCAAAAGAATAAATATACTTGAACTGCTCATGTCCTTTGTGAGTAGCAGGCAATGGTTCTGTCAATTCAGCCTGCACATAAGGCGTACCTGGGCCAATTTCGAGACTAAAATCTACAAAATTGTCCTCTCTAGTATTAGAAAAACCATAAGTATCCTCACCATTCCAAAGCCCATAAGCATTATAAGTAGTAGGAAAAGAAATTTTACGCTCTCCCAAGAAAGGCATTCCCTGCCACCCCGCTATAGAAGGCGAAGCACAATCATATACTATTTCAAAGTTGCGTATCAATTGACAACCAACGCTATCAGTCACCACAACCGTATAAGTACCTGGCACATCCATACCATAAGCATATTGTGTAGTGCGCTCATAATTATCAGGGCCAGTCCAAGCATAAGTAAATGGCTCTACTCCATAAACAGTACCCAAACGCACATAACCATTCTGCTCACACGAAATTTGTCGTATTTCAGTATCGAAGTTAGAAATATAAGGAATATCATTCGTTGCCTTAACTTGATATTTATAAAAAGCCTTACATCCATTTGCATCCGTAATCACCAACTCATAATTGAAAATAGGAGCAGCAAAACCAATATCAATGAAGTTTAAAATATCCCCATCAATATCTGTCAATGAAGGATCATTACTAATTACCTCTGCATCAAGCGTTGTCGGATCAATATAAGTCCACGCATAGGTATAAGGAGCAGTTCCGCCAGTCACATCAGTTGTAATACTTCCACCTCCTGATTTAGGACATAAAGCATCTGTCACCTCAGCTGTTACGCGCGGTGCCCCAACATTTCCAACCTGAAAACAAGCATAGCCCTCATTCGATAAAAAAGCCCCTTGAAACTGTACAGGCTCATCAGTATCAACATGATAAGCAGTAGCAGTAACACAATACTCGCCAAATGCCAAGCCATCCACTTCAGCACCACTTACGCCATGTTCCCACTCGTACAAAAAGTAAATATCTGTAACAGTCGGATCAATCGCACTAGCACTCACACTGATACTGCCATCTGCCTCACTACAAGTAGCATTTGCTACTGTTCCTTGAATACTAATAGGAGGAGCATAAGTAGGCTGAATCCATTTTAATTCTTCCACTCCAAAACCCATATCTGCTGCCCATTCTCCCAATTCAGGATACTGCATATCTTCAATGTAGGCGTAATTAGCCTCTGTTGCGATACGCATTGCCAACTTCTCACCTCCACTTTCACGCATAATATGCCCTACCGCACAAGCCGTATTATAATTGTCAATAAAATAAGGAGTACGGGCAGCATGGTAAGTATTAATTGGAAAAACACCCGCTTCATGATAGTCTTTCAAAATATCAAGCCCCTTCTGGCGATTAGCCAATTGTTGAGGACTTAAATGCCGAGTCGAAGCAGCACGTAACTCCGCTTCTACCAGTTGTAAATGGGTCTGTATTAGTTGCCCATCATGTTCAAACCGAACTTTTTGATTTAGCAAGTCAATAGTAGGTTCTTGCTTCAGCCACTGTTTGTTCAAAACGCATAACTGCTCGTAAAGACTCATTTCAGAAGTCGTATTACTTGCTTCAGATGCACTGACAAACAGGGCATGAAAAATTAGTCCAAATACTAGGAAGTATTTGAGCGTCAAATTTCTGCTCATAATAATTGCTTTTTATATACAGCTACCTATGCCCAGTAGCTTGCATACTATTGGTTAGTTGAAAGATGTTTCTGGGGGCAGGGATTTCTTCTCTTAAGGTTCAGTTAGGAAGTCTCATCCTTATTAGTATAGGTATCAATAAAGGGATGAGGACTTTTTAGGAGGGATTCTCTTTTTTCTAAGTAACATAAGTTCAAAAACATAAATCATGCCATTTTAATAAATAAAAATACATTTTTTGCACTCAAATAATTAAAAATAAAACTACACGAAACTCACAAAACCAATAAGTAACAAAGTGCGTTCAAACTAATTTGTTTGCTGAAAAATATATAATCATTAATTAAAAAATCTACAAAACTACGATCAATAAGATATTTAGGCAAAGAAATAAAACCGTAACATCATCAATTCAAAACAAAAAACGAAGTCTATTTAAAAAGGGTTGCCTTATTTTTTAAAAAAATTATGAATTAAGAAGTATCATCAAGTTACATATAAAAATATAAGAATTAGCCTATTTTGTAGTATCTTTGCTATTACTGAATAACCAATTGTATTTCAACAGTATGCATCATAAAAAAAAAGCCCTAATTGTTTGATTTATTATAATAACAAATGTTCGTTTTATGGTATTTTTTTCTTAAATTTACAATTACTAAGCCTCTTATAACACTATTCATTTTTTTGATGTTGATTTGATCTTAGTATTGGCATTAAACATAAAAGATTATTTTTATGCCTAATTGCAAAATCAAAACAATAAACTAAGCTTTTCTGTTTTCAAAGTTTCTCTAACAGGGATGAAGCCATGTAATAATTAATGTGCTTCATCCCTCTTTTATTTTTTGGGCGTGTCCTTTCGTAGAAATTGAAGAACTGGAGTTTTAAACCAGTCCTGTTACTTCAACCCCTCAAGTCTCCAGTTCTTCAATCCCTACTTCAGGTCGGGCTATCCGCTTGTAGTTGCCTCATAGAAAAGGGGTTCGGCTATATTTGCTGAACAGTGTCTTCCTTCGTCAGCCCTGCCAGCAAAAGCCGCACTACCTTTCTATTTCGTCAAGCTACCGCTACTATCCCTCACGCGGTAAACGTTTGAACGATTCACGATTGAACGTCCGACGGAGTTGCCGCCAGCGTCATCGCTGGTGGTTTACCCGACAAATAACAGCGGCTAGGCTGTTTGCCTTACCTTTTACATTACACATAATACATTTTACGTCAATCGTTCCATCACTTCCGCTTACTCTTATACCTCACCAAAAACACCACCTCTTTCTTCGTCAAATATCGCCATCTACCCCTCGGCAAATCCTTTTTGGTCAAGCCTGCATACATCACTCGATCAAGTCGTACTACTTCATATCCCAAATGCTCAAATATGCGACGTACAATACGGTTACGTCCTACATGCAAAGAGATACCCACCTCTTTTTTAGTCGCCCCTTGCACATAACGAATCACATCCACAGGCGCAAAACCATCTTCCAGATTCAAACCATCAGCAATTTGGAGCAAGTGGCGTTTTGTCAAAGGTTTGTTTAGCACCGCATGATACAACTTAGGAATCTCTGAGCTAGGGTGTGCCAATTTCTGTGCAATTTCTCCATCATTAGTTAGCAACAACAAACCCATTGTTTGCCGATCCAATCTTCCTACTGGATAAATCCGCCCATCAAAAGCTCCTCCCAATAACTCCATAACCGTTTTTCGTCCTTGTGGGTCATTAGTGGTCGTAATAACATTTTTGGGTTTATTCAATAAGATATACACCTTCTTTTCAGGTGTCACCATCTGGTTATCAAACTCCACCACATCATCTACTTGCACCTGATAGCCCATTTCTAAAACCACCTTTCCATTAACCTTCACCATCCCCGCTTTGATATGCTCATCTGCCTTTCGACGGGAGCAAATACCCGCATTTGAAATATACTTATTCAAGCGAACACCTTTTTCTTTCAACTCCTTTTGAATCGGGTTCTTAATACTTGGAGGACGCTGCAAAGTCTTTTTCGAACGAAACGACTTTGGCGATTTATCCTTTGTTTTTTTGGAGTTTGTTTTCTTCTTCTTCATGATTATTCCTCTTCTTCTTGGTCGGTTAAATGCCCATCACTAGCAGCCGCTTCTGGTGGCACTTCATTAGATACCAAATGTAAGCCCATTTCAGCAGCATTACCATCATCTGCCTCTGGTTTTCCTATTTCGTTCTTTTCGGGTTGAATATCTTTCAATTTAGGTAAATCAGCCATTGTACGTAAACCAAAATAATCCATAAAAAATTGGCTACTACCATACAAAATTGGCTTACCAGGTGTATCACTACGCCCAATAATGCTAATCAAATCCTTTTCCAACAATTTCTGAACACTGTAATCACAATTCACTCCTCTAATCTGCTCAATCTCCGCTTTTGTAATGGGTTGTTTATAGGCAATAATCGCCAATGTTTCCAAAGCCGATTTAGACAAGCGTCTTTTGGCCTTCTGGTTTAAATATATCGAAATACTTTGATGATATATCGGACGAGTCAAAAACTGATACCCATCACTAATATTGACCAATTGAAAAGCAAACTGCACTTCATCGTACTTCGCACCAATGGTTTCCAAATGCGTTTCAATTTCCTCCTCAGTCGGTTTCTCTGCTTCTTCTCCCAATAACTGCCCCAGACACTTCTGTATTTCAGGTATGGTTACTGCTTGACGAGCAGTAAAAATGATTGCTTCAATATGCAAATTGATATTCTCCAAAACTTTTAGCTTGTTTTAATGGTATTCATACAAAAGTAAGGTATTTTATGTAAGGAATGATAATTAAATAACTTTACAATTTTTTGGATAGGTTATTTTTGTATCTAGTGAGGCCAAAAACGTAGGTGATGCAGCGCATCGGCGAGGCTTTCTAACAAAATTAGGTGCGAAAAGAAGCAGCCAAAAATGTAAAGTTATTTAATCTTTATTCCTAATTTAAAGATTATCACATCTAATCATCATTGTTTATGCTCGGAAAATGGTATCAAGGTAAGTTTATTCGCATCGAAGAAGTAAATCCCACTGTTAGAAGATATTGGGTAGAAATACCTGAACTTGAACAGATCCATTTCAAACCTGGACAATTTATGACCTTCGATCTACCCATTCACGAAAAAAGACATCGTCGCCTACGAAGCTACTCTATTGCATCTTATCCCGATGGCAGCAACGTGTTAGAATTCGTGATTGTATTACTAGAAGGAGGAGCAGGTAGCACCTATCTGTTTAATGAAGTAGAACTTGGCAGCGAACTAACATTACGTGGGCCTTTGGGTGTTTTTACCCTTCCCGAAACCCTTGACCCTTCCAAAGAAATTTGTTTTATATGTACAGGCACTGGAGTAGCTCCCTTTCGCTCCATGTTACAAGATATTCGTAATAGAGCTATCCCCTACCCTCCTATGCGCCTTATATTTGGTACACGTTATGAGGAGGGCATTTTATATCGTGAAGAAATGGAACAGTTAACCAAAGAACTGACAGATTTCAACTATCACATTACCTTGTCAAGAGCCGAAAATTGGGACGGTGAGAAAGGTTATGTACATCCTCTTTATGAACGATTATATGCCAATAATAAAGAAGTCATCTTTTATCTATGTGGTTGGAATGTGATGTTGGATGAAGCAAAACAACGTTTATTGAAAATGGGCTTTGATAAAAAACAAATAAGGTATGAGTCGTATGGCTAAGCTAAACTAAAAAAGCCACCTCATACAAAGTACAAGGTGGTCTTTTTTAATTTGCCTACATAATTCGTTCCTATTATCTCAACTGCGATTGTAGTTGTTTCGATAATTTAGGATGCTTCTTTAAAAATGTCGTTTGCGACTTAGCAAAAGCAGCAAGGGCAGTATTCTTCTTCACATAATCAGGATGTGCATTATATAATGCTAATGCCGCCTGCGGATTAACCGCCAACCAATTACGATTACTCATTAATGCCTCAAATGCACCGTTATTTTTCTTCACCCAATTTTTATTGGTATAAAGTTGTTTAGCAGTTTCGGCATTATTTTCTAGCCACCAATCACTTGCAAATAATTGACGTGCCAAACCTGGATTGTCCTGCAAATCGGCTACCTCATAAGTTTGAGGAGTACTATCTGCATTACGAATACCTGTCAACTTCATTTTATCGCGTTGTTGACGTACCTGATTTTCAAAACGGATCTTTAAAAGAGCTTCCATCTTACTGAGCTTATTATCAATATTGCGATCAGCACGACGGAAATAACGATCATCTTTATAATGCGACCAGTCTTTTGAAGAACGACGAATTTCATCCTTGTCTAAAAAACCATCTTTATTAGCATCTGCTTTTGTAAAACGATAATCATTATACCAACTCAACATTTCTAGTTTGGTTTCATCCTTTTCGCCATTATTAGCAATAGCAACGTTGCTAAAAATAATAATGCATAAAATGATTACCAATGTGGTTAGTAAGGCAGATATTTGTTGTGAATCGGATAACTTCATAGCTTCTTTGGCAGTTAAACGATAAGTACGAGCGTTCGACTTATTAAATTTCATTGAATACATTGTTTAAAACGTAAAAAGTTAGTGAAAAGTTGTACGTGTAATAATAAAACTCAATATCTACTTACGAGATATATAGGAGTCCTATGTTTATTAATAATGGGGCTTTCCTGTTTAGAAGAGTCGGTTAAAGTACGTCAAGTACATCCAGCATTTTACTACTGGAAGTCTTACTTTAAATGGTCCAGCCAACAAGAAGAGCTACTCCAACACTTGGAAACACGTAGCTTGTATATCAAACTATTTGATGTGGATTGGGTGGATGAATGGCAACGGGTACTGCCTGTTGCTACCCTAACAGGGAAACACAACATTCCTAAAAATGCAAATATTGTGCCTACCATCTATATCACCAATCGCGTTTTTTATCATCTTCAAGATAGTAGCGCAGTAGATAGCCTTGTAGAAAGGGTACAAAAAGGTGTACGAAACTTATGGAAAGAAGATTCATCTGCAACTAATTGGCAAATCAAACAACTACAATTTGATTGTGACTGGACGCAACAAACCCAAACAGCTTATTTTTATTTTCTACACCAAATGAAAAAATTTACTGCCTCTCAAAACTGGGAATTATCGGCTACTATTCGCTTACACCAAATAAAATACAAACAACAGACAGGCATCCCACCTGTTGATCGTGGCTTATTGATGTTTTACAATACAGGAAGTGTCAATGATTACCAAGAAAAAAATGCCATTTTAGACATGGCGACAGCATCACAATACACCTCCCACTTGCCCAAGTATCCACTAGAACTCGACTTAGCTCTACCTCTATTTTCTTGGGCCGTCGTTTTTAGAAAAAAGAAATTTCAATATCTAGTCAATCACCTACGACTAGAAACACTTTCAAACCATTCTGACTTTCAAAATAAAAACGGCACTATTTTTAGTGTAACAAAAAATACGTATATTAAAAATACGGCATTCCAAAAGGGAGATGAGGTACGTATTGAACAAGTCAGCCCTACATTACTTCAAGAAAGCGTACAACATCTTCGACAATACTGGCCCAACGATTCGCTTACACTTGCATTTTATCACCTCGATTCACTGACCCTACAACCATACACCCATGAAACACTCCAACAATTGGTTCAAAACTTCGCTGGTGACACTACTACTTATCCTTAGTAATGTCTTATTTACCAATCAATCCAATTACGCCTGTGTCTGGACAGAACATATTTATGAGCGACACTATATTCGTTTTTTTGATGCCAATATGTTAACCGATTCCCTTTACCATGCCTGCAACTGGGAATTTAACCATCGCATTAATGGCTACAAAATCGACAAACTCCCCCTTGAAAAAAAATACGCCAACAACTTAGGAGAATGGGAACATTATTTTGATTTCAAAGCTTCTCGTAAAGAAATTGGACAGTTATTTTATGAAACAAACGACAGCACCTTAGCACTATTAGGTACCGCAACTCCGCTGCCCCAAAAATTGCGTAATAACCAACTTGCCAAACTCTTCAAACAAGGAAAATACAAGGAAGGTTTTCAATACTTGAGGTATGTAAAGCAAGGAGAAAAACTTGTCAACCCAAAATATGGTTCTTGGGAATTTGCAGATAAAGAAGTGGGAAAAATGCAAGCGCATGCTACTAAAGGTCGTCAACTTTATAAACAAGAAACAAGCGATTTTCTAAAATTACGGTATGCCTTTCTCATTACCCGCCTCGAACATTATCAGGGAAATTACACCGAATGCATTAAAGCTTATGATGAACTGGTAGCAACGGTTTTGAACCAAAAACAAGTCAATGCCTTAGCCGCTTATAGCCATATTAAACATCGTGCTTTAATGCTCAAAGCAGGAGCATTAAAACGCACAGGCAAAGAAGGCGAAGCACTTTACCTCTTTTCAAAAGTATTTTGGGAATCAGCCAATCAACGCGAACTAGCCCAACTCAATTTTTTTATTCGAGAAGATGACACTTGGGACGAAGCTCTAAAACTAGCCCAAAACGAAGACGAAAAAGCCGCTTTATGGATGCTAAAAGGTCTAAAAGATAAACGCCTTGACTTAACCGCCCTCAAAGCCATGCACCAAACCAACCCGGGGGCAAAAGAACTAGAGGTATTACTATTGCATGAAGTCAATGACCTAGAACGACAAATCTTATCAGAACCGATCACGCTTAGCTATGGAGAAAGCCGGGAAGAAGCGGAAGAAGAACCACAAAAAGGGGGCGTTTGGGAAAGTATCAAAAATTTCTTTTCTGGACTTTGGCAATCCATTTTTGGAGGAGATAATACAGCAGAAACAGTAGTAACAAATGCCGATTTAAATGAACTTGGCAAAATGTTACAATTCAACGAGGATGAAATTGATTTTATCAAACAATTTAAAGAGGTCAGTACGCATATCGCTCAAAAGGGAAACACACACAATCCTGCCCTATGGCACACCGTGGCCGCTTATATGAATTACCTCCTTCGCGATTTTGATACAGCACGCAAAATACTCTCAAATACCCAAACAAGCGACCCACTTACAAAACGTCAACACAACATCATTAGCACCTTACTGGTACTAGATGAAAAAGAACCCATCACCACCAGCACCGAACAAATGATTGCCCAAGCAGTCAAAGACCAATTGCCTCCCAAACCCAACGATTATGGAGAAACAACCGCCTCGTACTATCGCTTTCTTATTCGAGTTGCTCAAAACTATATGCTCTACGACCAAATCCCCAAAGCTATTCTCACCTTCTATGCTGCCAATGAAGAAAGTGTTGCCAAATCCTTAATTGATTTCTACGCCTCTCAAAAAGAATTAGATGAAATAGTCCAACTACTCGAAGAGCCACAAGGAGAATGGCAAAACTTACTCACCAAACATGCTTCTATTAATGCAGATATTATTCGCGATGCACAAGGAACTCGTTATATGCGGGAAGGTAAGTTTGAAGAAGCCATTAAGCAATATGCAAAGGCTTCAAACGCTCACTGGAAAAAGTATAATATCAAAAAGGGACATTTCGACTGGGAAGATAATTATGCCCTTTTTACTGCCAAATTCGAACAAAACCCTTTGTTACATCGCGTCCCTCTTGACACCTTCAACAAAGTCAGTTTCGCCAAAAAATGCCTCGATTTATCCCAAAAAGCAAAAACAAACCCCCAAGAAGCCGATCAATATTACTACCAAATCGCCAATGGTTTATTTAGTTCTCCCTACTGGGGCTATACAGGTAGCCTTTGGGAAGGTCAATTAATGGTCAACCTACGCGGTTTTATGCCCTACTCTCCCTTTATGTATCCCCTCAATCTAAAAGGCATTTCAGAAAAAGCAGTCAATAAAGAAAAAGTATTTTTAAATACCTATGCCACCCGTCAACTAGCCAATGTCTATTATCGAAAAGTCATTGAAAACACCCCAAACAAAGAATTAGCCGCCGAAGCTGCTTTTTTAGCACGTCATGGACAACTCAACTCACATAGCAATGCCACCGACACCGACGCCTCCGATTTATTTTTTATCACTAAATTGGTCAACGATTACAAAGACACGCAATTTTATGAAAATATTAGAGAATCATGCCCTAACTTAGATGCCTATTGATTCGTAAAAATAAAAAAGCGGTTCTCTTACGAAAACCGCTTTTTAAACCATCACTATCTGACTTCTTAATTTTTAAAGAAGTATTTAA
>JAHDCM010000064.1 GCA_020629895.1 Bacteroidota bacterium | reverse complement strand
AGCGGATAGCCCGACCCTATTTTTCTCATTTTTGTCTGAGTTCTTGCGAAGACGAAATAACGGGCAAAAATGAGAAAAATGGGGACACGCCCAAAATAAAGATAATTTAAATGAGAATGAAGTGATGTGAAAGGGTTTTTGTATTTTTGATATACTTGCTCAATTATATGTAGAACGTTATGTGTGATTTATGAAAAAAATAGAAGAACTTTACCGCCTTATTCATAGCATGAGCCAGGCGGAGAAACGATATTTTAAATTATATTCAAAAAAATATAAACAGGCGGGTAAAAGTAATACCGTACAACTTTTTGAGTTGCTAGATAAACAAAAGGAATATAATGAGGTCGTGTTGAAACGCAAGTTGAAAAAATTGAAGGTAGTACCTTCTTTACGCAATTATTTATACAACCTGATTTTACAATGTTTGACGGATTTTTTTTCTAAGAATGAGAAGGAATATGAGGTGCGTCAAATGATTGTGCAAGCGCGTATTTTGACAAACAAAATGTTGTATAAACAGGCGAAAAAGATTTTGTTAAAGGCAAAAAAGATTGCTTATGAGCTTTATTTTAGCTTTTTATGGGTAGAGATTAATCGTGATTTGTTTTATAATGAGCGACTTTTATTGGGGAGTGATCGAAAGGCTGAATTGCCTTTTTTTGAAGATGTAAAGCGTGGATTGCAAACGGAATTGATTATTTATGAAACCATACAAAAGTATGATGAGCTACGGGAAATTACCTTTTTGTTTGATGAAGGGATGATTGATAGAGCTACGTTTGAGAAAAAGGAGGTGGCTATTATTGAAGCTTTACGAGCAATGCCTAAGACCGATAATTATGTGGCAGAAATAAATAAGAATTTTTGTTATAGCCATTATTATGATAATAAAAGAGATCGGGAAGCTAATTTGAAGGTGTGTTTGGATAATTTGACTTTGATCCGAAAGGTAAAAGAGGAAGGACGCATGGTGCGGCCGTGGATTTATATAAATGTGTTGAGTTATTTGGTGATTCCTCTGTATGAGGCAGGAAGGTTGGAGGAGTGTCAGCGTTATTTAGAAGACTTAGAAGCCTGTATTTTAGAGCAAACGACAGGAAATGAGCAGGTACGTTTTTATTTTACGTATGCCGCTTATGCGAGTTATATAAATTACCAAAAGGAAGATTATACGGCTATTTTAGAATTAGCAAATACGTTTAAGCATAAGTATTTAGATCAACAAAAAACGAGTATTGTATCGGTTCGGTATCATTTGTATATGCGTTTTTTGTTTAGTGCCTTTGTCTTATGTAATTATGATGAAACGATTTTTTGGGTGAATCAGGTAGAGGAACTCCCTGCTTTGACAGGGCATCATTATATGGAGAAAATGGCGCAGATTCTCTTGTTATGGAGCCATTACGAGTTGAAAAATTATCAGTTAGTTGAGAATCTATCCAGTCGTTTTATTCGCCAATTGAATGGAACGTCCACTTCTAATTTGAAAACGTTTTTGAAGGTTATATTTCGATTTATTAACCAACATGCTGGGATTGAGCCTACGGGACAACGTGCTATTCAGCAACTCTATGCTAGTTTTTCGGTGTTACTAGCCGAACAATTTAGCCAATTAAATCAGGAAGAAGAGAGCTACAAGGAATTTGAGGCATTATTAAATACTTGGCTGGCTAGTAAATAAAAAAGGACAACAACAGTTTTAAGTGTTATTGTCCTTACTTTAAAAGAAGTGGTACCAACACTTCTCTATATAGCCGTAATTACTAGTTTCATAAATTTGGTTTAACAGGATTATATCTTCTGAAATTTGATGTACAACATTTTGTTTCTGTTGATAATTCAAAGATAGCTCACCAGTTCATAAGTTACTAGACATAAAAAAGCTGTTTTTTCAATGTTTAGCGGTCTTTCTTTATTGCTAAATCATTGAAAATCAATTACTTGGGTGGCTATTTTTTTTGATCTTTAGAGGGGAAGAATAAATTTATTTTAATACTTGTTGTTGCCAATTTCTATGTGTAGTATCTGCATTGGCTAAGAAATGGAGTTTGTAATAGTTGCCATTTGCCCAACTTTTTAACTGTGCATCGTAGTTCTCACTTCCAGGGTTTCCTAGTTGCCCGCCAGGGTTATTGCCCCAAGCTTCAGGGCCGTTGGGAGTCATTTCAACAATCATACGCCAAGAGGGGCCATGTGTGCCACTCATTGCATTTAAAATGCCTCGGTTTCCGCCTATGGAAACATCGTTACGACTAAAGGCAGGAATACGAGCTAAGTGATTGATTTGTGTTTTTCGGAAACTGAGCCAGTCATAAGTGGAGGTGTTATGGTCTTGTTTATATTTTTGGATGCTTGCTGCTGCTTTTTCAAATGATTGAGTAGCTATTTCTGAAAGTGTTTCTTGAGTATTACTAGTCACAATCCTATCGAAAAAGGCACTTTGTGGTTCTTGTTGCATTAATTCAACTGTTTCAAATTTATTGGGATAAAGCATTGGTGCTTGGTCATCTGCTTGAGCAAATTCATCCCAAGTCATTTTGTATAAATAATACCACCACAATTCAAATATAGTAGGAGCTTCCTGATCGGCATCGTACATATAGTCCCATTTTTCGAGGGAAGTAAGTAAGTCCTTAGCCGTTCTGTCTAGGTTATTTTGTTGTTTGAGAATAGGTAGTAAAACCGCTAAGGCTTCTTTGGCGTGTAAACCAAAATTATCTGTTTGTAGTTTTTTCATATCCGCTACCGTGATATTGGTCATGCGTTCAAGTTCTTGGTTGAGACGACGGTTGCGGTAATGTTCAAAACGTCCATTATAAATATATGGATAATCGGCGTTAGTAGGGTGTTGATTGGCCGAACTGACATAGCCCTCCATTGGGTTGTGTACGCGTGGGTTATGGGTACTTGGTATATAAGCTTTCCAATCGTCGGCTCTGGTAGTGCCATCTCTAACTGTTCTGCCTTCTTCACCACTTCGTATAGGAAACTTTCCTTGCTGGCATATAGCAATATCTCCAGCTCGGTCTATAAATACAAAATTTTGTCCAGGGCATTCGTAATAATCGAGTGCTTGTAGATAATCGCTGTGGTTTTTTGCGCGATTTAAGTAATAGAAAGTTAGTAGGTCATTGGAAGGTTCATGTCCTTTCCATTTCAAAGCTAGATGCTGATGTGCTTTTGCCTTTTTACTACTTGTATCGGTATATACGACTGGGCCATGGTGGGTATAAGTGATAGTTTCAGTAACATCTTTGGCATCTTTGATATAGTAGGTTTCTTTGCGTTTGGTTGTTGGCTCCCATTGTCCATCTACTAAATAGAGGTCTTTTTTCTCATCTTTAAACTCGACGCGATACCAATCCATAACATCGCGTCCTGCATTGGTTACACCCCAACTGATATTTTCGTTGAAGCCGATGATAATACCTGGCGCACCTGGTAGTGTAACACCGTAGCAATTAATGCCTGGAGCGTGTAGTTGGACTTCATACCAAATAGAAGGAAGATTGAGTTCTAGGTGGGGGTCATTGCATAAAATGGGGTTCCCATTTTTGGTTTTGGTACCACTTACTGCCCAGTTATTGCTACCATTAAAGGGGCTTGGTTTTTCAAATAAAGGGATGTTTAGTAGTTCGTCTACATCAAAAGTCTCACTGGGAGAAGTATGGTCTACATCTCGAAAATCCCAGTTTTTACTAGTAGGAATAATCGGTGCTTCTTGACTAGGAAAATGCGGGAATAATTGTTGAATGATTTGGGGAGAAAATAGGGCTTTTACATTGGTCATTTCTACATCGCTTTCTCGTGCAGCAAGACTTTTGGTCATGTACTTCATGAGTAAAGCTGCATTGATGTGTTCCCATTTTTCGGGCGCATAACCCATTAATTTAAACTCAATAGGGTAGTTATCGGGGCTAAGTGTTTTGATATAGGCATTAACTCCTTCTACATAAGCAGATACGACTTTATTGGCCAATGGATCTTTTTTTACTTCTTCTACGGCTTTTTCTGCGGCATATAGCAAACCTAGTCGGCGGTTTGCTTGGTCAACTTTCAAGGCTCGTTTACCTACTACTTCTGATAATTTTCCAGCAGCGGCACGTCGAATAAAATCCATTTGCCATAGGCGGTGTGAGGCACACACATAACCCTGTGCCACATACAAGTCGTGTTCTGTTTCTGCAAAAATATGTGGCACCATTCGTTCATCATAAGTGATTTTTACAGGGAAGTCGTTGCCGATGATATTTAAGGTTTCTACAACTTTAGTATCTTCTTGCCCATTTTGCCAAAATCCATGAAAGGGACTTATAAAAGCCCCCAATGCTGGTAAATTTGCCAGTGGTGTATTTTGTGTTAAGCTACCTAAAAAAGGGATACTTCCAATTGGAAATTGGAGTAAGCAAAACAATATACCAGTTAGTAATAAGGAAATAAAGAGCTTAAATTTTAACATACTTAAAGAGTTCTTGGGTAACTATAAACTAGTGGTTTTGCTATTTTGGCTATCTCTTAATACTCCATTTTCATATACTTCTACTAATTTGATGTTGCCATCTTTTTCAAAAAATTTCCAGTCACCATGTTTTTGTCCTAAATCATTATACTGCCCTTCCATATAAATAGAACCGTCTTCGTGCCACTCTCTATAATCTCCACTTGGGTGTCCATTTAAAAAAGTGGTTAGCTTCCATTGTTGTCCATTTGGAAACCATGTTTTAAAACTTTTGTCCCGTTCTCCTTTGTTATAATATCCCTCTGATTTCAAGGTTCCGTTTTCATACCATTCTTTATGCAAGCCATGTTCTACACCATCTTCATACACATACTCACCCGTTTTTTGTCCATTTTTATACCATAAAGTCCAAGCACCATGTTTTTTATTATCCTTAAAAAAACCAATAGAACGTTTTTCTCCAGAGTAGTGAAATCCTTCCTGATAAATGAGGTTGTTATGTCCATCAATGGTGTACTTCTTTTCCTTCCAACTCATAACGACCGGTGGTTCTATAATGGAAACCATCTTACCTTCAAATGCTACCTTTCGAGTTTGTTTGGGTTTAGTAGTGATTGTTTTCTTTTCAGGAGAACTAGTAGGTATGGTATTTTGCGTAGTAGGTGATGTTGGTTCGGTATTAGAACCACAAGCAATGATACCTAAAAGTAGGCAACTAACAATAATTATTCGGAATAAATACACTAGCAATTATTTGAGCGTTAAAAAAATGAATCTTTTCTATTCTGTAACCATATACACTAGTATCTGTTGGTTTAGCTTAAAAAAGGGTAACTGAGTAGCTACTTGATAATCTTCCTTTTGAATACATGCTTCAAAATGGCCCTTAAAATTACAAGAATCATTTAAATGAAACGATTTTAATTGAAGATGATTTTTAAAAGAAAGTTGTTTTCGCCGATACCACTTGTACATAGCTTCTTTTGCTGACCAACATGCAGTTAAAAAAGTCGCTTGCATTGCTTCAGAAAGATTGACTCCAAGTTGCTGTTCTTTATCGCTCATAAACCGTGTGACAACACGGTGAATTTTGGGACTTATTAGCTCAATGTCTATCCCAACAGGCATAGTTGGATGCAACAAAATGGTCAATGTATCGACTGTATGGCTGATGGATAAATGTAGAGGGAGTTGGCTAATAAACGGCCCGCCATACTGATCGTAGTCAATTTGAAATTGTTGATGTCCTAAGTAATGGGATAGTAATAACCGACTTGCTAAATACTCTTTTTGTCTACGCTCACTTTTAAATGTGTATAGCACTTCTAACCATTCTTTATTGGCCAATTCGACTAATTGTGAGAGCGATTCGCCTAGCTCCCAACACAATAACACACTATCTTTTTTTAGTGATTCGTTGATTGTTAAAAGTGGCATTGGAATATGATTGAGATTTATTTAGAGGTTGCCTTGATTTTATCATCAGAACACAAAGTAGATAAAAAAATACATAATAAAAACAGTTATAATACTGATGGTTTTCGTATATTTATGCCAGTATATTTCAAGAAGACCTTTCTTTTTTTAGGAGCTAACCTCTATTTTTCATAATAGAGGACTTCTAGCTAACCTCAATTCTAGACCCATGACAATGAATTTAAAAGAGAATATAAAGATAAGAGAAGATATTAACAATAAAGAAATGTCGGAGAAGTTTAATGCATTACTCAATAAGGGAGAGTATTTAAAAGCTCAGGAATTTGCCTTGATGCTTTACGAAATGGCTCACAAAAATTGGGATAAAGTACGAATTTGTCAGGGGGAAATTAGATTAGGAGTTGTTGCGAGATTACTAGAACAGTATGAAAAGTGTAAAACCCATTTCTTAAATGCCATTAGAATGGCAGATCAATTGAACGATAAACGACTAAACTGTTTTGTTCATAAAGAGGTTTCCAAATATTATTTAGCAAAACGGAATTGGGATAAGGCACTTTCCCATAGCTTAATTGCCTTAGATTTTGCCAAAAAAATAAATAATCCTAAACGTACCTTTGATGTGTTGAATACCATAGCAGGTACTTATTACGAGAGAGGAATTAGCGATAAGGCACAAGAATATTTTGATAAGGCTTTTGAAATTGCTCATCAAGAAAATATTGGACCCTATATTGCTTTGATGCACTATAATCAGGGTTATGTTTACCTATTACACAAAGAATATGACAAAGCCGTTGAGTCTTATAAGAAAGGAATAGAAAAACAACGCGAACTAAATGTCGCTCAAAAAGCAATGTCGCTCTATTTTTTAGGAGTAGCAGAAAGTTATCTGGCATTGGGTAATTTGGAAGAGTCTTATCGGTATGGAAAAATAGCCCTAGATGCGGAACTTGAGGCAGTTGCAGAGCAAGGCGAAGGCCGTAATCTATTGCATGTATATGCTTATATGACCAACTACCACGAAGCCAAAGAAAACTATAAAGAAGCACTAGAATATTACAAGAAATACTATGAATTAGATAAAAAGCTCTTTAAACAAAATAATACTACTAAATTAGAAGAAATGATTGCGCGTTATGAGATGGAGAAGAAAGAGAAAGAAGCCATTATCTATGAATTAAAAGCCTTGCGCGCTCAAATTAATCCACATTTTATCTTTAATGCACTAGGAGCAATTCAGGCTTTTATTTGGGACGCAGATAATAAAACTGCTGTTGACTATCTAGCGCGTTTTGCACGACTTATCCGTAAAATATTAGATTACTCAGAGGTCAATTATATTACCATAGACCAAGAAATCGACTTTTTGACCAATTACCTAGAAATTGAGCAGATGCGATTCAAAGATATCTTGAGTTTTGATGTGCATATTGATGATACAATTGACACTGCAAACTGGGAAATTCCGCCAATGGTGTTGCAACCTTATGTCGAAAATGCCATTAAACACGGTATTGGTGACTTAGAAAGTATGCATGTTACCATTCACCTTTTCCCCAATGATCAGAACAATCGAACATTGACCGTTGTCATTGAAGATAACGGCATTGGCAGAGAAAAAGCACTAAAGATTAAACAGGCACAAGAAATTGCGTATGAATCAAAAGGAACAAAGGTGACAAATGAAATGCTCTATGCACTCAACGCTAAATTAGGGGTAGAAATAAATGCACAGATTACTGATTTAGTGGATGCCGATAATAAGGCTATTGGAACACGCGTAGAAATAATTTTACCTTACAAAATCACAAATGAAGTAGAGAAATTGGTATTTTAGCAGCCCATCAATTTTTATGCTATGATACCCTTAGAGTCGCTTCATATTGTCCTTGCCTCCCAGTCGCCCCGCCGACAGCAATTACTGAAGGAGGCAGGATTTTCTTTTCGTTTATTTACCAAAGACGTAGAAGAAACATACCCCGCCGAACTACCTGTTACAGAAGTCGCTGCCTATCTCGCCCTCAAAAAAGGCATCCCTATTATTGAGCATTTGCAGACAGATGAAGTTGGTATTACAGCCGACACCATCGTCGTACTAGACAATGATATACTAGGCAAACCAAAAGATGAAGCACAAGCTTTTGACTATCTGAGCCGTTTGTCTGGTAAAGTGCATGAAGTCATTACAGGGGTGGCTTTACATACCCGCACCAAGCAACAGGCGTTCAGTGTATCTACTAAAGTATATTTCCGTAAACTCTCCGATGAAGAAATTCGTTACTATATCAGCAATTATCAGCCCTACGACAAAGCAGGAGCCTACGCCATCCAAGAATGGATCGGCATGGTTGGCATTCTAAAAATTGAAGGATGCTACTTTAATGTAATGGGTTTGCCTCTTTTTCAACTCTACCAAGAATTGCAAGCATTTATAGAAGATGGAGAATGAAATATTATCTTTATCTTTGTAGCCATATTCACCACCATTTATTAATATAACTACAATGTGTGTTGCATAACACCATTGATTTTGATAATTATGAAAACATTTTTCACTGCGATTTTACTCGTATCCTTAACCATGAGTAGTAGTAGCTTTGCCCAAAATCCAGGAGCAGAAATACTCAAACAAGCTAATAGCTATTTTGATGCTCAAGTCTTTGATGTAGCCATTGAACGGTACCGAGACGTATTATTAGTGGATAATTCATTAGAAGCCAAAAAGCAACTCGCCGAAAGCTACCGCCTCAATTTTCAGTACGAAAAATCAGAATATTGGTATCGAGTATTGATACATGAAATGGATCTTGATTCGTTGCAACAACTACACTTTGCACAAGTATTACAAAGCTTGGGCAAATACGAAGAAGCGAAGAAGTATTTTTTAGAATTTGGAAAAGGCAATCCCTGGGGTTTACAATTAGCCAAAGGAATTGACGCACGGAAAATGTTAGAAAATACCAATAACAATTTCTCCGTCAACCTACTATCTGTCAACTCAACAGGTTCCGACTTTTGTGGACAGCTTTATGGAGAAGGCATTGTTTTTTGTAGTAATGGCGATTTTTCTTCGGAAGAGAAAATGAGAAGCCCCATCAACAGAGGTAGACGTACTTTTGTTAGCGTGTACTATACCGAAAAAGATGAAACAGGAGTACAAGTATTACCTACGAAATTAAAAGGTAAAATTAATAGCCAATTTAACGATGGCCCCATTTTCTTTACACATGGTGGCACCAAAGCCATCTTTACCCGCAACGCGTTTTTCAATGGGAAAAAAATGACCAGTGCCAATGGAACACTTACCCTTAGTATCTACGAGGCCGAACAATCAGAAGATGGCAAATGGGATAAAATCATTCCTTTTCAGCACAATAGCAAAGAATACTCCGTAGCACATCCAACCCTCTCACTGGATGGAAATACCCTTTATTTTGCCTCCGATATGCCAGGTGGACAAGGCGGAATGGATATTTATATGTGTAGCAAAATTGATACGATATGGAGTCGTCCCGTCAATTTGGGAAATAAAATCAATACCCCCGGAAATGAAGTCTTTCCCAGCCTGCATTCAGACGGAACGCTTTATTTTTCATCAAATGGACATCCCGGTTTAGGTGGACTTGACATCTATTCTAGTCGTAGAGTAGGAGGAAAATGGAAAAGCCCCAAAAACTTAGGTGTTCCTCTCAATTCCAATTATGACGACTTCGGATTAATTATGCAAGATGATAAAACGGCAGGTTTCTTTTCTTCCAATAGAACAGGGGGAATAGGTGCTGATGATATTTACTATTTCAGTCTCAAAAATAGTAAAGGAGACAAAGTGGTTAGTATTGCCGAAAATACCGAAAAATGGACGAGTAAGCTCGAATCCACCGATATGGTGTTAAACGATCGACTTAGTATGAGTAAGGTCTATTTTGCAATAGGCGATTTTGAGGTATTACCCGAAGCAAAACAGGAACTAGATAAAGTCGCGCTATTTTTACAAAAAAATCCAGCAAGAGGAGTCTCGCTCAATGCCCATACCGCTTCGAAAGGAGATGATTTTGTCAACCTCGAAATTAGTAAAAAGCGGGCCGAAGCCGCCAAAGCGTATCTGATGAGCAAAAATATTGATGGAGATCGAATTATAACCAATGGACTTGGAGAAACCCAATTACTCAATGAGTGCCAAAATGGAGTAGACTGCCCCAATGAATTACATGAAATAAATGACCGCCTGACAGTAAAACTAAGCTCCTCTGAACCAGTAAATATGGAACAATTATTCTTCCCTAAAGTGGCAATTCCTCCTGTAACCGCTGCCACTAATCCTACGGGTACTAGAGTAAAAGTACCCGCCAAAGGAGGTAAGAAAAAAGTCAAAGAGATACTAACTCCTATTGATGAAACAACTTCACGCAAAACCATTGTACTACGTCCAGCTGACCGCGTACAAGGAAGTGATTTTTTAGAAATGGAAAATGACACCGTTTTCCTAGACGAAGTAAGTTTCGAATACCGCATTTTTATTGGCCCTTACGAGCAAATAGATAACAATCTCTATTATACCTTTGCCGAAATTGATAAAGCAGCCAAAAAAAAATATACCGATAGAGGTGGCTACGTAGTATTAGGACCTTACAATAACATCGAAGAAACAGAACGTTTACAGGCTTTAGCAAAAGAAAGAGGGGCTAAAAAGGCAAAAATATACGTCTATCACAACGATATGAAAGTCGATTTATCAACGCGAAGACTCAAAAAATTAGGCGTTCAATAATACTTATGTTTCAATTTACCTATCAATCTCCTATTGGTAGCCTCGAAATAACTACCTCCGACACACATCTGCTATCACTTCAATTCGTAGAAGTGATAGCAGAACAGATGGCTCCTCGTACTTTGCACGATAGCATACCTCCGATTCTGCAATATACCCTTCAACAACTAAATGCCTACTTCAACAAACAACTAAGCCATTTCGATTTGCCCCTTGATCCAAGTGGTACTCCTTTCCAAAAACAAGTCTGGCAAGCCCTCCTCGAAATCCCTTTTGGACGCACCGTTAGTTATAAGTATATCGCTCAAAAAGTAGGAAAGCCCAAAGGGAGTCAAGCCGTTGGAAATGCGAATGGTAAAAATCCAATCGCGATCATTATTCCTTGTCATCGTGTCATTGGAGCCAATGGTTCCCTGACAGGCTATGCAGGAGGCTTACACCGCAAACAATGGTTACTAGACTTTGAACGCCCCTTTAAACAAGGCGTATTGGATTTGTGAGCAATAAAAAAGTGTTGATTTGCTCAGTCCCTCCATCCCCCAATCATTCGATCATCCCATCCCCCAATCATCCGATCATCCCATCCCCCAATCATCC
>JAHDCM010000063.1 GCA_020629895.1 Bacteroidota bacterium | reverse complement strand
GTGACGCTTCGACTAGCAGGGCTGACAGCGGAAGACACTGCTAGGCGTTTAGCGGAACTCCTTGTCTATGAGGCAACTACAAGCGGATAGCCCGACCTTTTTTCGCCTTTGTTCCTGTCGATGCAAGAACGCAGTGATGGGTGAGGCGAAAAAAGGACACGCCCAAGGTATTTGATGATGGGATGATTGCATTGAGAAGTTGTATAATAAAAAAGGAAGCTATACTAATAGTCATTGTCTATTAGATAGCTTCCTTGTTTACGATACTTCTTTTATAAAAGAAACGGTATCTCCTAGCAACTAGGGTCGGCTGGTTGTTCGACTTCTACTGGTGGGTTATAACCGTGTGTAGCAGGACATCCATAACCTCGGTGACAAGAGCTGAATAAAACAGCGATAAGTGCAACAGCGGTAAATCCTGCTGCCATTTGTTTGAATACTTTGAAACGCATCATAATTATCAAATTTTATCTATTATTAATTTTTAATTTCTAAAAACGCAATCAATAACAAACCATATTAAAAGAAAGTTCTGTTATTGTTGGATAAGTAAAGAAGAATAAATAACTAGGGGCATAATGCTGACTATCTTGTCGCTATTCAGCGTTGTAAAGCCTCGCCGATGCGCTGCATCGCCTACGTTTGACGCCTTGACTAGCAACAAGCTAGTGTCACATTATGGACTCATTTATTTTTTCATCTTTACTAAACACTTGTTCATAGCAATTATAGTGCTAAAAATTACAATCTTAAAAAACTCGACAGATGTAATTATTATTCTAGGATTGCTTTGTGATAACGATAAGAATAACGTACATTTTTTGTAGTTTGGTATGTTTGATATACTACTTTTAAAAAACCCTATACTTTATTTATGAACATTCATTTTATAGCGATTGGTGGAAGTGTGATGCACCAATTGGCGATTGCCCTTCATCGTAAGTCCTATACGGTTACGGGGTCTGATGATGTGATCTTTGATCCTGCCCGAACCAACTTATTGAATTATGGATTATTGCCCTCTCAAGAGGGTTGGTTTGCGGATAGAATTCATGCGGGTTTGGATGCTGTTATTTTGGGAATGCATGCTCGCAAGGATAATCCAGAACTGTTGCGTGCGCAGGAGTTGGGGCTGCCTGTATATTCTTATCCTGCTTATATTTATGAGCAAGCCAAAGCTAAAAAGCGGGTGGTGGTAGGCGGTAGTCATGGCAAAACGACGATTACCTCTATGATCATGCATGTGTTGGCTTATCACGATAAAAAGTTTGACTATTTGGTGGGTGCGAAATTGGAAAATTTTGACTTTTCGGTGAAAATTACGGCTGATGCTCCTATTATGATTTTAGAAGGTGACGAGTATCTTTCCTCCCCTATTCATCGTACTCCTAAGTTTCATTATTACCAAGCCGATATTGCCATTTTAAGTGGTATTGCTTGGGATCATATCAATGTATTTCCTACTTATGCCATTTATTTGGAGCAGTTTAAGACCTATATTTCATCTTTGGCGAGTGATGCTTGCTTGATTTATAATGAAGAGGATGCCGAAGTAGCTGCATTGGTGGCCGAGGCTCCTCCTATTGAAACATTGGCCTATCGAACGCCTGTATATGAAGCATCTTTAGATCATTGGTTAATTCGATTTGAAGGAAAGTCTTACCCCTTACAAGTATTTGGACACCATAATTTGCAGAATATGGAAGCGGCACGTTTGGCTTGTGCAAAATTGGGGGTGTCTGGAGCTGCTTTTTACAAAGCGATGCAAGCTTTTAAGGGAGCTGCTCGACGTTTGGAATTGTTGGCAAAAACGTCGAATTGTGCCATTTACAAAGATTTTGCTCATGCTCCTTCTAAGGTAAAGGCGACGACTTTGGCAGTTAGGCAACGTTACCCCTCACGCAAATTGGTAGCCTGTTTGGAATTACACACTTATAGTAGTCTTAGTAAGGCTTTTTTACCGCACTATACGCATAGTTTAGCGGCTGCGGATGAAGCCATTGTATATTATAATGCCCATACTTTTGAAATTAAACGTTTAGAGATGTTACAAACAGAAGAGGTCGCTGCTGCTTTCGATCATCCTCATTTACAGATTATTACTGATACGGATGAACTAAAGGCGGTTCTCAAACGTATAACTCTCGATGATACTAATTTGCTATTGATGAGTTCGGGAAATTATGGAGGGATAGAAGTTGATACATTTGCGGGGGAGTTATTAGAAGTTAGATAAATTACATATTTTTACTACTGTTAGTCATTTTCATTAACCCATCCTCTTTCTATTCATTATATCTACTATTAATATGCTCCATCTAAACAAACCTCTTGCCATTTTCGATTTAGAAGCAACAGGCATCAACCTTGCTACTGATCGTGTTGTAGAAATTAGTATTCTTAAAATACACCCTGATCAAACGGAAGAATGGAAAACCATGCGGATTAATCCTACCATTCCAATTCCTAAGCAGGCATCAGAAATTCATGGCATATATGATGAAGATGTCAAGGATGCTCCTACTTTTGAGGATGCGGCCCATGATTTGTATCATTTTTTGGAACATTGTGACTTAGGCGGTTATAATTCTAATAAGTTTGATGTTCCGATGTTAAAAGAGGAGTTTTTGCGGGTCAATATGGATTTGAAAACGGAAAAACGCAGGATGGTGGATGTCTTTCGTATTTTTCAGAAGATGGAGCCAAGAGATTTGACTTCTGCCTATAAATTTTATTGTGGTAAACAATTGATTAATGCGCATAGTGCTTCGGCAGATGTACAGGCGACTTATGAGATATTATTGGGGCAGTTGAAGATGTATGACGATAAATTGGAAAATAATATCGACTTTTTGAATGAATTCACCTCTGATGGCAATAAATTTGTAGATTCAGGTAGAAGGCTGATTTTAGAGAATGGGGTTGTGAAGTTTAATTTCGGCAAGTATAAGGGACAACCTGTTGAAAATGTGTTAAAATCGGCTCCCCAATATTATGATTGGATTATGAAAAATGATTTTCTATTAGATACCAAACAGAAATTGACCAATATTTACTTGAAGTTGAAGTATAAAGTAAAATAACTTGGGTATTTGATAGTGTACCTAGAAAAAATGACCCCTTTGTCAGATAGCATCGTTTTAATTCCTACTTATAATGAGAAGGAGAATATCACGCTCATATTAGAAGCGGTTTTCAACCTTCCTAAGTCATTTCATGTGTTAGTCATAGATGATGGCTCTCCTGATGGTACTGCTGATATTGTAAAGGCACTAATGGCAGATAAATATCAGGGACGATTGTTTATTGAAGAACGTTCTGGAAAACAAGGTTTAGGTACCGCCTATATCCACGGTTTCCGATGGGCTTTAGCGCGTACTTATACGCATGTTTTTGAGATGGATGCTGATTTTTCCCATCCTCCAAAGGACTTAGTACGTTTGTATAAAGCATGTACTGAAGATCGGGCTGATGTTGCCGTAGGTTCTCGTTATGTAAAAGGTGGCCGTGTAGAAAATTGGCCCTTAGATCGGATTTTACTTTCTAAGTATGCTTCCGTTTATGTACGGATGGTGACTTGGATGCCTGTAAAGGATACAACTGCGGGTTTTGTATGCTATACACGAAGCGTATTAGAGGCCATAGACCTTGATAAGATAAAATTTGTAGGTTATGCATTTCAAATTGAGATGAAGTTTGCTTCTTGGAAATTAGGGTTTAAGATACGTGAAGTCCCTATTACCTTTACCGATCGAGTACATGGCAACTCCAAAATGAGTGCGAACATCTTCAATGAGGCAATTGTGGGTGTGTTGGGTATGAAATGGAAAAGTTTTTTTAATTCGTATGCGAAAGATTAAGTTCTTGAGTCAAACTGAAAAAGGGCATCATGTAGTACATGATGCCCTTTTTCAGTTTTAATATTTACCTAAACGACGAATACTTTGTATGCGGTACTTTAGCAGAAAATTGTTTCATCACTTCTATAAATTGATTCTCAGTCGTAGCTCCTATTATTCTTTTTACCTCACTCCCATTTTGATCAAATATAAGCAGGGTCGGATAGCTGGAAATGCTATATCGTTGGGCTACATCTGGTCGTTGTTCCCCATCTAGTTTGTAGGCTAAAAAGTGATTCCGTGCATAATTAGCGACTCGATCTCGCGCATAAACTTCATGATCCATTTTTTTGCATACTCTACACCAGGGAGTTTCAAAAGCAACAAAAAAAGGTTTGTTTTGTGTTTTTGCTTGTGCTTTAAGTGCTTCCCAAGATTGTGTTGAAAAATAAGCTAAACGTTGTTGTAGTTCTGTTTTTGAGTATAGTTTTAGTCCTTGATCTCCCGCTTCTTCCACTTTCAACACTTGATTATGTGTTTTGGCAGGAGGTGCCGTAGAAGGAGGGCTACTATAAGAAGAATATTGTGCCGTAGCTGAAAAGGAGCATAGTAATGCCAAGCAAATAATAGGTAGTAATTTGTTCATGTTGGAGAAAAATTAAACAGTCAGAAATGAAGCTGGGATAAGATGGCGATAAGAAAATCTAACATAAATAACGGTAGAACATTGAGTTTAGTGCTTCAAGGTATAAGTACGATAAGAATAAACAAAAAAAAGTCCTCAACTTACATTGAGGACTTTTCAAAAAAAAATATTTAGAAAATGTTTAGTCTTTTTACAGACCTAACATCTTACTTTCCACATACAACTTCTACCCAGTCAGTGAATCCACCAACTCTAACAAGTCTGTTAGTAGTGATAGTAGAGTACTCAGCAGGGATAGTAACTTCCTTAGTACCTGCAGGAGCAACTAATTGTTGCTTAGTTACAGTTCTGTACTCAGCAGGAACTTGCTTCTCCATTACTTGAGATGGAGCTTGAACAACTGCTTTAGTGATAGTCTTATACTCAGCAGGAATTGGCGTCTCTCTAGTAGTAGCAGGAGCCTTCAATACTTGGCGAGTGATAGTCTTATACTGAGCTGGAATCTCAGTTAAACACCATACTTTACACTTCTCTGGGTCAGAGTTCAAACAACCAGCAGTAGCACGACCTTTAGTCCACTTAGTAGAAGCAGGCTGTACTAATACTTGCTCTGTAACAGTTTCGTAAACTGGAGGAACATAATCTAAACGGCTACCCGCATCTTTCACCATAATCTCTTCTGTTTGAGTAGAGAAAGAAGCTGGAGAGATGGTTAACACTTTGTATCCTTCCTTAACTAACACTTGCTCACTAGCAGTAGTGTACTGTGCAGGAATGATTTCAAGACGGCTAGAAGCCTCTTTCAATAAAACTTGCTCAGTAACAGTTTCATACTGGTCAGGAATCAAACACTTAGCGTAGCATTTTCCTGCTTGCGCGTTAGGTGGAAGATCGTCTTGAGCATTAGCGGTAAAAAAGCAAAGCATAGCTGGCATAAGGGCCAACAAGAAAAGTTTAGCTTTCTTCATGATAAACACAGTTTTGGTTATACAAATATAAAAGTTCGGAGTGTCTCCTTAAAATTTAATTTTTTGTTATGGTTATAATAGTCTGCAATTTAATTCATATTTCTGAATAAATTGAAAACTTTCTATAAACAAATGCAAATATACGAATTACTTTAGAAATAATTTCAGTTTTTTTAATATTGTATGCCTAAAGCATTCAAAGTATCCATATTTAGGTTACCAATTGGCAATCCGTTGTCCATTTGAAACTGCTGTAAAGCGGCTTTAGTACGTGGACCCATTTGATTATCTACTGGTCCTGGATCATACCCTCTAGCTCTGAGTGCATTTTGCACTTGCATAACAGTAGCTTGCGTTACCTTTTTTCCACAAAGCACTTCTACCCATTCGGTAAAACCACCTGGTCTTACTAATCTTTGAGTAGTGATTGTAGAATATTCAGCAGGAATTGGCACCTCACGAGTTGCGGCTGGTGTAGCCAAAACTCTTCGACTAACTGTTCTATATTCTGGTGGCACAGTACGTTCTCTCACCTCAGAAGGTCTAACGATAACGGCTCTTGAGATTGTTTTGTATTGTGCTGGGATGGGTGTTTCTCTGACACTAGCTGGTGACTGTAATACTTGACGTGTAACCGTTTTGTATTGTGCAGGCACTTCTGTCAAACACCAAACCTTACATTTCTCAGGGTCTTCACTCAAGCAGTTTCTATCTGCTTGTCCTTTCGTCCATTTTGTTGTTGAAGGTTGCACCAATATTTGTTCAGAAACTGTTTGATATACTGGTGGAACATATTCTAATCGAGTACTAGCCTCTTGTACTAATATTTGTTCTGTTTGTGTACCAAATTCAGGTGGCACAATTTCTAGCACATTATACCCTTCTTTCACTAATACTTGCTCTGACTGATCACTATATTGTGCGGGAACAATTTCTAATCTGGAAGAAGCCTCTTTAGCAAGAATTTGTTCGGTAACAGTTTCATATTGATCTGGTATCATACATTTAGCATAACACTTACCTGCTTGTGCATTTGGCGGTAGATCATCCTGTGCATAGCTATTAGAAGCACCTGCAACAATGGCGGCACACCCCAAAACTACAAACAATCTTCTAAGGTTTCTCATATTCTAAAATTTAAAGTTAAACAATAACAGCGGTTTATAAGACAAATCCAAAGTTGCTGAGCAAAAATACAGAATTCAGATTACTCACCCAAATTCAAAGATTGTTTTTTTGCTTCTTGCTTAACTCCAAATAACAGACCAAAAAAGTGTAACAATGGACTACTGTTTGATTTATAGGATATTGTCTTTAAACAGCCATTATTAAATAACACTTAAAATTATTAAAGAACCTTTTTTTTAGTAAAAGCAAGCTTCTTATAAAAAGTTAGCTTTTACACTGTTTGTGCATTTGCAAAGATATGTAGAATATTTAAATTACATAGAACTCTTGAAAAAAAAGCTCTTAAACCTTGACTATCAAGCACATACAATTTTCACTTTTTACAAAGAACGCTCAAAAGAAAGATCATTCACTTTCTAAAAAACACTTTTCAAGCTAAGTTATTGTCAATTTAATAATTAGCAATGACTTATGATTTATAATTTATAAGAAGCTTTCTATTTCTTAGGTCATTTACTTGCCCTTTTAAAAAGGCATCTACACCATAAAATTTCTTCGAAGGTAACATAGTAACGGGAGATAAAAATTTACCTTTGCGTGACGTACAAGTCGAGTTTATGTAGCACAATTAGGAAAAGATAAAAGGCATGGAATATAAAGCTCCATGCCTTTTATCATGCTTAAATCCTATATATTTTCAGATGAAGGCTTAAATTATCGTTGACTATTTCCAATTCTACGTTTTCTAGTATGCGTTTTATGTTCTTTGGTGGTAGTAGCGACTTTAGGCTCATACATTTTATCAAAAATTTTCCACTCGTACTGTTTGTAGTAATTATCACCAAAATATCTTGATAATTTTTCCATTTTTTCTTTATTAATGAACCCTCTTATTGGTTGTGGGTTAGTTTTATGTTCATCAATAAAAACAACAGTAGGAAAGCTTGGTCTTCCACGGGTGAGATATAAAACAAGTTCGTGCAAGCCATTTTCTCCTTCGTCAGGGTCAAAATTAAAGATTTTTCCTTCATAGGTAATGGTTCGTTTCATCTCAGCGTCTAACTTGACAGGATAAAATTTATCATTGATATAATCTACGATAGATTCATCTTTAAGTGTAGAATGTTCCATTTTGGTACAAATCACACACCAATCTGTGTACACATCTATAAACAACTTCTTAGGGTTAGTTTGACTTAGTCGCAAGGCTTCATCAATTGTTAACCAATTTATTTTTTTAGATGATGTTTCAGCAATAGACTCTTCAGAAGACACACTAACAACACTCGACGAGTTGTAATTGGTGGTAAATGAGAGTAAACAGATACAACACAACACAAAAATTGTGTAGAATATACTCTTCATAATCAACAACTTTTAGGTATTAATTCTAAATAACAACTAAGGTAAGCAGATGGGAACATTTAAAATCGCAACGCAAGTTAAGCATTTTCAATGGTTTTTTTATAGTTCTCTGCTACTTTATTTACACAAATAAAAAATATGACAAAGAAAAGAATCGTAATTGGTGTAACAGGAGCAAGTGGCAGTATCTATGCAAAGACATTACTTGACACCCTATCTCAAATACCAGATCAATTAGATGCCGTAGGTATCGTTATGTCAAAAAATGCGCAAGATGTTTGGCAATTTGAGCTAGGCGATAGTAGTTATCAACACTACCCTTTTAACCGCTACGAAAAAAATAATTTCTATGCTCCTTTTGCTTCAGGTTCAGCCGAGTATGAAACAATGATTGTCTGTCCATGTTCAATGGGAACCATGTCTCGTATTGCAACAGGCATCTCTAATGACCTCATTACAAGAGCTGCGGATGTTGTTTTAAAAGAACGAAGAAAACTAATATTAGTTGTTCGAGAAACACCCTACAATCAAATTCATCTCGAAAATATGTTGCGTATTACACAAGCAGGAGGAATCATCTGTCCTGCCTCTCCTTCCTTCTATAGCTTGCCTAAGACATTCGAAGAGTTAGCTGCTACGGTTACTAATCGTGCATTGAGCTTGGCGGGCTTTCAACTAAATAGTTATCGGTGGGGAGAAGCGGAAACGAAGGAATAGCTTGTTAGAGGAACTGGCGTATTTCATAAGGTCTGTTCACTAGGTTTGCAACACGCCAGTTTTAAAATCTTTTGTAATAGGCGCATGATTAGCGGCCTCAATTCCCATTGAAATCACTTTTCGTGTTTCTAGCGGGTCAATAATGGCATCTACCCACAATCGGGCTGCTGCATGATAAGGAGAGGTTTCTTTTTCATATCGCGCAGTAATTTGGTCTAACAATGCTTGTTGATCTGCTTCGCTCAATACCTCTCCTCGTTTTTTCTTACTAGCTACCTGTATTTGCAACAATACCTTTGCAGCCTGTTTTCCTCCCATAACTGCTATTTTTGCCGTTGGCCAAGCCACAATCAATCGCGGGTCATAAGCCTTTCCACACATCGCATAATTACCTGCGCCATACGAATTCCCCATCACAATAGTAAATTTAGGCACTACTGAATTAGACATCGCATTCACCATTTTCGCACCGTCTTTAATAATACCACCATGTTCTGATCGACTCCCGACCATAAAACCAGTTACATCATGCAAAAATACCAGTGGAATTCGTTTTTGGTTACAATTCATAATAAACCGAGCCGCCTTATCTGCCGAATCTGAATAAATAACCCCTCCAAACTGCATCTCCCCCTTCTTTGTTTTCACAATTTCCCGATTATTCACGACAATTCCTACCGACCAACCATCTATACGTGCATAAGCCGTAATGATGGACATGCCATAGCCTTCTTTAAACTGGGTAATTTTTGAATCATCTACTAAACGATACAGTAACTCTAAAGTACTATAAGGTTTTGCTCCTTTTTCAGGATAAATGCCATAAATCTCTTCCATCTCATAAGCAGGCAATTTCGGCTCAATACGATCAAAGCCCGCCTTTTCTCGATGCCCCAAACGGCTTACCAAATCCCGAATCGTTTCCAAGCATGTTTTATCATCAGGAACTTTATAATCGGTTACTCCCGAAATTTCGGTATGCGTTTCAGCTCCTCCCAAAGTCTCTGCATCAACATCCTCTCCTATTGCCGCCTTTACCAAATAAGGACCTGCCAAAAACACCGAACCTGTTCCCTCCACAATCAAGGCTTCATCCGATAAAATAGGCAAATAAGCTCCTCCTGCTACACAACTTCCCATAATCGCTGCAATTTGTGGAATCCCCATTGCCGACATCACCGAATTATTGCGAAACATCCGTCCAAAATGTTCTTTATCTGCAAACACCTCCCCTTGTAATGGCAAAAATACCCCTGCACTATCTACCAAATAAATAATAGGTAAGCGATTTTCAATACTAATTTCTTGTGCGCGCAAGTTTTTCTTTGCTGTAATAGGAAACCAAGCCCCTGATTTTACAGTCGCATCATTCGCCACAATCACACACTGTCGCCCACTTACATAGCCAATACCCGCCACTACTCCTCCCGCAGGACAACCACCATATTCTTCATACATTTCAAATCCTGCAAAAGCCCCAATCTCCAAAAAATCTTTATCTGGGTCAATTAACAAATGAATTCGTTCTCTCGCACTTAACTTTCCTTTGGCATGTAATTTCTCAATCCTACTTTTCCCCCCTCCCTTATAAATCTTTGCCAAATGCTTGCGCATATTCGAAACGGCTAACTTTAGCTCGTCTGTATTTCGTTTGTATTCTAGGCTATCTTTCATGGTGCAAAAGTAAGACTTTTCATTATTTTTTAGGAATCAGGAGCCAGGTTTCAGGAGGCAGATTTTGAATATTCATTTCCTTTTAAATAACAATCCTCCCTTATTCTCCTCATTTTCATCTTTACTTAAAGTCTGCCTCCTATCCCCTGAAACCTATTTCCTGAAAAGGAAAAACCGATGCTTTGATTACTCAAAACATCGGTCATTTAATTTTTTCAAACTCGTTTGAAAGCGAGCTACCCACATCGCACCGCTACTTGAACCGCCTACCCTTGCTGCCGTCAGGCCCTGGGGGATTAAGCAGGAGCTGGCCGTGTGGGACCCGCCGGCTGCAAAGATAAGCTCTCTTAAATTATTGTGCAACTTTTTTAATGATTATTGATCATTTTTCTTACAAAAAAATCACGCCTTTACTCCTGCTTATTTTCTATCTTTGTGGGGCGTGTCCTTTTTTGCCTCGTCTGTCAATGCGACAACACATCGACAGACACGAGGCAAAAAAGGTCGGGCTATCCGCTTGTAGTTGTCTCGTAGAAAACAAGTTCGGCTACTGCGCTGGCAGTGTCTTCCTTCGTCAGCCCTGCCAGCACAAGCCTCTCTACGTTTCTACTTCGTCAAGCTACCGCTACTATCCCTCACGCAGTAAATGTGCGATGTACTAAGTGCGACGAAGGGTTGCCGCCAGCGTCATCGCTGGTGGTTATATTGACAAGTTTCAGCGGCTAGGCTGATGTGCATTTATCTCACATTATACATGCTTTTTTCTGACATTCATCGCTTTTGCAAAGGTATAACGCAGTAGACGATGGAACGATATTACAATTTACATCCGACAATACGTGCTGACGCGAGGCGCAAAATATTGCGCCTCTACGTTATCGAAAATCGTTCAATCGGCATATAATCATCACTAATTTTAAAATATCCCTCAT
>JAHDCM010000062.1 GCA_020629895.1 Bacteroidota bacterium | reverse complement strand
TCACTTTAAATTAGTCATTTTATTTATAAATACATGACAACTTGTTAAAAAAATAATCATGCACCATCAAGAATCCTTTCGGACACTTATTTTATTATTTTTTCTCTTTTTCGCGCTACCAAGTAGCTATGCCCAACAAGAATTGGCGTCACTAGGGCATTTAGACTATGAAAGTTATGTCAATGATGTCTGGGGCTATGTAGATGGACAAGGCAATGAATATGCATTACTTGGTACACAATCTGGGTTTTCTATTGTGGATGTCTCTCAACCTGCTGAAGCAAAAGAGGTATTTTATATAGATGGAGAGGTGACCACTTGGAGAGATATTAAAACCTATCAACAATACGCTTATGTTGCTAATGAAGGCGGTGGCGGCTTATTGATTGTTGACTTGAGTGAGTTGCCCGAAAAAATCGACACCTTTAGTTTTATCAATCGCGGAAAAATTAATAAAAGTCATAACATTTATATAGATACGGAAGAAGGCTTTTTATATGTAGCAGGCTTTACCAATATTGAGAGTAATATTGTGCAAAATAGTCGAGGTGTTATGATTTATGACCTCAATGATGATCCTATTATGCCTACGTTTAAAGGGGCTTATTTCGATGGATATGCTCATGATGTATTTGTGAGAGATGGAACCATGTACACCAGTGAAATTTATAATGGTTGGTTAGGCATAGTAGATGTTCGTAATAAATCACGCCCGACTTTAATGGCGAGAGTTGAAACCCCTCTAAAATTTACCCATAATGCTTGGCTTTCTGATAATGGCACCTATATTTATGCAACGGATGAGAAACGCGGGGGCTATACTGCGGCTTATGATATTAGCGACTTGAATGATATTACAGAAATGGATCGCTACCAGTCTAGTCCAGGTGGGCAGGTCATTCCGCATAATGTGCATGTATTTAATGATTTCTTGGTCATCTCTCATTATACAGATGGGGTACGCATTGTAGATGCGAATGAACCCGATGCCTTAACAGAAGTTGCCTTTTTTAATACTACTGAAAATGACTCTATTCCATCCGCTGGTTGTTGGGGAGCTTATCCTTTTTTGCCTTCGGGCAATTTATTAGTAACCGATCGGGAAAATGGTTTATTCATTTTAGATGCACAATACCCACAGGCGGGGTATATGGAGGGGCTTATTATTGATTCAAGTACTGAACAACCTATATTTGGTGTTTCTATTGAGATAGCAAACACAAATATTAAGAAACAAAGCAACCTATTTGGCAATTATAAAGTAGGATTCCCTGCATCAGGAACATATAATATTCAGTTGCAAAAATATAGTTATGATCCTAAAACGATTGAAGATGTTGTTATTGAAGCAGGCACCATCAAAACGCTAGATGTAACACTCACTAAACAAGCGGCATTTCCTTTGGAAGTACAGGTTATCAATGCTGAAAATGGTGCGCCAATTAACAATGCTACTGTAGAGGTGAGCCACGCTGTTGCCGACTATAAAGTATCGGAAAACGATTTGGGGAAATACCTCATTTTAGAAGAAGCTTATGAAGATGACTATGCTTTATTAGTTAGTGCTTGGGGTTATCATGCTCACCAACAAAGCTTTGCTCTTGACCCTGACAACCATCAACTTATCATTGAGTTAACACCTGGCTATTATGATGACTTTCGGTCTGATTTGGGGTGGACTGTTTCAGGGGATGCATTTAGTACAGGACAGTGGTTGCGCAACCGTCCTATTGCCACTTATGATAATACAGGAGAAATCACCTACCCTGCTAATCCAGGAGCCGATGTAGAAGACGACGAAGGAGATTTGTGTTTTATGACTGGAAATTTCCCTGGTGAGGCAGATAATGCTGATTTAGATTTAGCAACTAGTATTTTAAGTTCTCCAAAATTTGATTTGAGTGAGCATCCCAATGCTGTTATTAGTTTTTACCTTTGGTTTTATTCCTCTGAAATGGAGGATAATACCGACAATGTAACTATTAACATCTTAAATGGGGAAGATCAGGTAAAAGTCCAACGGATAGACCCCTATAATGCACAGATGAGCCAGTGGTTATATTACGAATTTCGTCCTGCTGATTATATTCCATTAACTAGTGAGATGCGTTTGACGATCAACGCGATTGCCACTTATCCTGACTTTAAAGTAACAGAAGCCGCCTTTGATGCGTTTGAAATTCGGGCAGGTATTAACACCACTAATGACACGCCTATTCTTAGTCAATATTCTTTATTAGCGACTCCTTCCTTATTCGCTGATTATACAATATTGGAATTACAAACTAGCAAATACACCGATAAGAAACCTATCCAATTGCAAGTATATGACCTACAAGGGCAACTAATAGATGTACAAAATGCATTTACGAATACTCCTACATCATGGGGAAATGCATTTCCAAGTGGTTATTATATTGTAAAAATGGGAAGTGAAACGGAAGGATTCTTGAGTCAAAAATTGGTAAAATACTAAGTAAATAAAAAAAGGGCAATAAATGAATTATTGCCCCTGCTTAACAGCTAATTACATGTTTTCCTCAGAGATGTCAGATAAACAATCGGGATGAAAGTTGACAACATTGAGAAAGTAATGGTTTAAGTGTCTATTTCAAATATAACCTAATAATTGCTATTAGGCAATAGTTATATGTAATTTCATCTGGTATCTAGCCTAAACCGACAACAGCAACCAATTACATAAATCACTAATAATCAAATAGATACCTCTGCATTTATCAAATTTTGATTTAAGCATTTTTTTTATCAAAAAAACACAGTTTTGATTTTTTTTCGTATATATTTTTTATCATTACTTCTATTTGGCGGCATTTTTTCCAACTTAAAAGGACATTGTCAAGTTGTAGATCAATCATTTACTGCACAAACAGGAGAGCCGCTTATTCAAATTAGTACTATCATTACTGCCGATCTTGAAACGGCTTGGCAACTCTTTAGTACACAATCAGGCATTGAATCTTGGATGGTTAGCCAAGCAACTATTGATTTTAAACGTGGTGGGAATTTATGGACGAATGCCAATCCTGATGCCAAAATGGGCGACGAAGGAACTGTTAAAAGTATTATTGTTAGCTATCTACCTTATGAAATGATTTGTTTTGAAACCATTTTACCAGAAAGTATCCCTAAACGCTTACGTAAACAAAATGACCGTTTACAAGAAATTATCCGATTTCGGTATTTAGGGAATGAACGTACTGAAATCATATCAACTAGTATTGGTTATGGCAATGGTAAAGAATGGCAAGCATTATACGATGCCTTTCGTATAGGGAATTTACAGACGTACCAAAAATTGTATGATCTTTTTGAAAAAAAGGAAGTGGAGGAAGTAGAATAGATAATTGCTACTATTCTAGCGTTACTCCGGGGTCACGATCGTAAGCCGCACCGATTTCTACTAACTGATCCAATGTTTCCTTAAATAGAAAAAATAAAATCACTAACAATTCTACGTCCTTTACGACACCTCGTACAATAAACTCTAACTTAAATACATCTTTGGGATAGCGACTAATTAAGAAGCCCTCGGTATCTAAAGCTTCTAAACTTACTTTAGGATGTCGTTGCATTAAGCTACGAAGATTTTGGTTATCTAATAGTTTGATGAGTTTGTAATAATCATTTCCTTTGATGATAAATTCTTTGTCAAAATCATCATATCCCACCTCAAAATCTTCCATCCCAAACTGCTTTCCTAAATTGCTAAAGAAACCCTCTCGATAAATATTGAATGTAAAACCATCTTTGGTGATATAGGGGGTTCGAATACGGGTAAATTTGCTATTACTGTTTCCATTCCCACGCTTCAAAATATCGAGTACAATATGCCAGTTTTTGTGTTTTAACACCATTTTTCCCGCTTTGAAACGCGAGTCGCCATAGATTTTGGCTCCTGTATGTCGTGCTACTTCTGCCCAAATTTGACTTCGAGAAGGAGCTACCAATGCTTTTAATATTGCTTCAAAAAGATTCATTATATTCGTATTTATAGCAAATGTAGTAATTTTACGTAAATCTAATTACTTTGCAATATATTCAATACCTATTTTTTCGTCTTTTAGTCTTGCTACTTGCTTGGCTACCTCCCTTTTTACTTTATCGTTTAGCCGATTTTTGTAGTTGGTTTCTATATAGTGTTTTTAAATATCGACTTGAAACAGTGCGGCAAAATATCCTGCTTGCTTTTCCTCAAAAAACAGCAGCAGAACGTCGCACTATTGAACAAGCGTTTTACCACAACTTAGGAGATATTTTTGTAGAAGGTGTTTGGGGTTTTAGCTTATCGGTCGATGAGATGGTTAAGCGATATAAGGCCATTAACCCCGATATATTAACGCCTTATTTCGAGCAGGGAAAAAGTGTTATTGTAGCGGGCAGTCATTATGTAAATTGGGAATGGGGGGCTACCTGTGCTGCACCACAAGTGGCTCACCGTCCTATCGGTTTGTACAAAGTATTGAATAATACGCGTATTGATCAATTGCTTCGACAATCGCGCGCAAAATTCGATATGACACTTGCCTCTATTGTAGATACAGCACACATTTTTGAAAGCGAACATGACCAATGTAAGGCATTTGTGATGCTTTCGGATCAACGTCCTTTCAAAAAACGAAATGCTTATTGGATGGAGTTTTTAGGGCAAGAAACGGCCTGTTTAATGGGTGTAGAACGCTATGCTAAACAGTACGACTTACCTGTTTTTTATGTGTCTCAAAAACGTATCAAACGCGGGCATTATACTTTTGAATTGATTCCACTAGAGATGTCGCCACGTCAGAGTGAGGAAGGAGCTATTACTCGAAAATTTATGGGGCAATTGGAACAAATTATTTTGGAGGAGCCTTCGGGTTGGTTGTGGTCGCATAAACGGTGGAAGTGACGATTGTGCGATATGCGATGCGCGTGAGGGATGGTAGTGGTAGCTTGGCGAAATAGACACTTTGTGAAGCAAGGACTAGCAGGGCTGACAGCGGAAGACACTGCTAGAACTATGCTGAACGAGTGGCTATGAGACAACTACAAACGAACAGCCCGACGTGTATAAAAAAAGCGCAGTAATCGGGAAACGATTATTGCGCTTTTTTTATACACGGCACGCCCAAAGAATAAGGTTATTCTTGGATAAACTTTCCTTGTGCATACGTTTTAAATTCCTTTGTATCTGTTAGCTCATAAAAGTATAAACCACGAGGCAGGATTTCCTCAAAATAAAGGCCTGCCGCAAAGGTATTAGTACTTTGATACACTAATTTTCCTTGTAAATTATAAAGACTAAATTGCATTTCTTGTTCGGCTGGCCAATTGGCTGGTAAATGAAAGCCTTGTGCGGAAGGATTGGGATAAATCGTAACTTGTTGAGGAATTTCGTGACTAGATGTGTTGGTTACAAAAGCATTAAAAAAGTCGGCAACAGCAAAGGCATTTCCTTTTTCATGGAAATCAATGCCAATAAAATTTGGAACCTTATTATGTGTTTCCCAACAGTCAATCATACGATTAAGTAGAAAATCGTAGTCATTGATAAGTGCGGCTGAATCGGGTTCGCCCACTCCAATCAAATTATCGGTAATAAAATTATTGAGTAGGTATAATGAATTATCCGTATTTCCACGATTGAGATCACAGTTTATATCTGCCCGACTTTCTACCGAAAAATGGGTATCAAAAGCATGATCCCAAATATATAAGTACCAATCTTCTCCACTTCCATCATTTTGTTCGGAAAAGAAAATAAAGCGTTGATCAATTGCCATGAGTTCGGCTAAGGTAGGCCATTCGTTAGTGGTGTGATGATAGAGATATTGATCAAGCCCAACCTCCTCAAAAGCTTGGAGTAGACGCGGTACAGGAATGCCATGATTTTCCATAATCACAGTAATAAACTCGGTTGGATTCTCGTCCAAAAAAGTCTTAATTTCTGTCAGATTTTTGGCAAAAGGTTCGGTACCAAGTGCGCTCAAGGTATGATACACCAAGATGTCATCGTTGTCTTGCATATAGGCGTCAATCATCAGTCCACGTACCCCATCGGCAAGTTGTGTGGGGATGTCGTAGGTTTGATTGGGAAACGTAAAACCTCCCTCGTAATTATAGGCATTGTGTGTCATAACAATAACAACTTCATTGTATTTTCTTTGACACAATGCCTCCTCTAAACATTGGGCAAAACTGCTGGTAAGACTCCCTAATAGGCAGATCCATGTAAGGAAAATAATAGAATAGTTCATACGTCAGAAAATTTATCCCAAAATACGAATATTTTTTTAGACTGCTGTACCGAAAGATTATCAGGTTGACGCGCAAAGGCCGCTTTATAGAGTAGAAAAAATAAATCTCTCAATAAAGCGGCCTTGCAGTGTGCAATAGCACAGCGTTTTTCAACGAAGCGGTTTCAATATTAATGATGATGTCCACCTGGTCCATGCACATGTCCATGTGCAATTTCTGTCTCTTCTGCTTCTCTAAGTGCCACTACTTCTCCTGTAAAGTGAAGATTCTTACCCGCCATAGGATGATTAAAATCCATTTTGACAAATTGTTCAGTAACTTCTAACACTTGTCCTTGCATCAAGTGTCCTTCTTCATTACGCATAGGAATGGTGCTTCCTACCTGTAATAAATCGGTGGCTAATTCTCCATTAACGATAAATGTTTCGATAGGCAGTTGCACAATAGCATTAGGGTTCATTTCCCCATAAGCTTGAGCAGCTTCAATACTAAAGGCAAAATTATTACCCACTTCTAAACCTTTGATATTATCCTCAAATAGAGGGAGTAATTGCCCAACCCCATATAAAAAGGTAAAAGGTTGTTCTTTTTGTACGACTTCAATGACTTCTCCACTTGCGTTATTTTCACGAAGTGTATAAAGTAATGAAACAACGGTGTGTTTTTGAATTTGCATATATAGCTGTTTACTTCAACTTAAAAAATAGACTACTCATTAGTTTAATCTTCACTTAACCTAAAAAGGCGCACAAAGGTACAGTAATTTATACATCTTTTTACTATCTTTCTAAGAATCATTCCAATGATTAGGCAAGTCCCTTTGAATTATGGGATTAAATGTGTAAAATTGTTTATTAATGAAAGCGTCCCACCTAATTCACCTCTAATCTTTAATATCTATGCTGGAGATACTCCAGAACTTTATAACTACTCACTATGATCTTCTTGTGTACCTGGCCATTCCTATTATTAGTGGAATTGTAGGTTGGGGGACGAATATTTTGGCCATTCACATGACCTTTTATCCTCTAGAGTTTGTGGGTATAAAACCTATTGGTTGGCAAGGAATTATCCCTATGAAAGCGGGTATTATGGCGGGTAAATCGGTAGATTTATTGACGGAAAGTCTTATTAATATTGAGGAACAATTTTCACAAATCAAACCTGAAATTGTGGCAAAAGAGGTACGCCCTGTTCTCAAGCGTTTATCTGCCGAGATTATGGATGATGTGATGCGACAGGAAATGCCCCTACTTTGGGCAGCCACTCCCAAATTGATCAAAAAGCAAGTGTACAATCAAACGGGTAATGGAATGCCTGAAGTGGTTTCGGCAATGATGCAAGAGGTAAAGGTCAATATCAATGAGTTATTCGACTTAAAAGAGATGGTGGTTAGTGCTTTGGTGCAAGATAAAGAATTGCTCAATCAAATTTTTCTTCAATGTGGGGCAGAAGAATTCAAATTTATTAAGCGATCAGGGTTTTACTTTGGCTTTTTGTTCGGCATTTTTCAAATGTTGATTTGGTACCTCTACCCTGCTGATTGGATATTGCCCGTAGCTGGTTTATTAGTAGGCTATCTCACCAATTTTCTTGCCCTTAAACTCATCTTCGAGCCTCTTGAACCCAAAAAAATTGGACCTTTTACCTTACAAGGCTTATTTATTAAACGCCAAGCAGATGTTTCCAAAGAATACTCCAAAATGATTGCCGATCGAATCATGACATCTAGCAAAATTTTTGATAGTATTTTAGAAGGCAAAACGTCTCGCCCCAAATTAGAAGCCATTGTTGCCAAGCATGTCAGCAATGCGGTAGATATGAGTGCAGGAATATTGAAACCTTTTTATAGATTGGCTCGCGGTGATTTTAGATTCACCGAAATTAAAGAATATGCAGTAGCGCGATTTATGTTGGAGTTACCTGGCTCCATTCGACACATGTTGGGCTATGCAGAAGAGGCTTTGGATATAGAAAATACAATGGCTGAAAAAATGAATGCGCTTCCCCCTTCTGAATATGTAGGCGTGCTTCGTCCCGCTTTTCAAGAAGACGAATGGAAATTAATTTTGACAGGGGCTATACTTGGAGGCATCGCAGGCGTCTTACAACTAGTCCTACTTTTTTAAGAATCACGTTTTTATGAGCAAAATACTGTTTTTGATTGTTGCCTTTGGCTGCTTAGGTATCACAGTCGAGATATTTTTTACAGCGTTTTACTACGCCTTCCAGCAAATTAAGAAAAAAGAACCTATCAATTATTCGATGATGGGCGATTCCTATATTTGGATGTTTTTTATCTATGGCTTTGCTGGCTTTTTATTTTACTTAGGCTTCGACAAAATTGCCCACCTTCCTATCGTTGCCCGCTTACTAATCTACCTACTATTTATTTATGGTATCGAATATATTACGGGCTGGTTACTCGAAAAACTTATTGGCAAATGCCCCTGGGAATACCACCATCCCTGGGCAGTACACGGCTATATTCGCCTCGATTACGCACCTTTTTGGCTAGTATTTGGTCTTCTTATCGAAACAGCCTATTGCATTTTAGATAGTTCGGTGGTGCTGTAAAGCACATTAAAATGAGCTAGGAATAAATAAATAATTGCAACTCTTCGGATTTTGATGTATTATGTATATAAAATATACATTGATGCAAGTCCTTCATGCAGGTGAATATACAGGAGAAATTATCCATAAGTTGAATGTTGAGAATAGTATCATTACCAACACCCTCTATTCAACCAAAAGCAATAATCCTGCTTGGCATTATCATGAAAATTTACATATTTGCTTTGTCTTTCAAGGAGGAAAAGCAGAAACCAAACACCGTACCCAATATACAGAAAAAGGGGGCAGTATTTTTTTCTATCACGCAGAAGAAAAGCATCGCTGGATTGCCTACGAGCCTATCTCCAAAAGTGCTAATATTGAAATCCCTGCCTCTTTCCTCCATAAATATAAACTCACCGAATTACAAGTGAAAGAGGCACTTCAAAAGAGCATAGATAGCAAAACATTAATGCTCAAAATACAGAAAGAAATACTAACCAATGATACCAATAGTTATGCAGCTATTCAATCATTGCTTTTAGAATTAATCACCGAACCTGTCCAACTCTCCCCTACCGATACACCTACTTGGATACGTCATGTAAAAGAACTACTACACGATAGCTGGAATGAAGAAATTAGTCTCCATGACATTTCTCAAGCAGTACAGGTACACCCAGTCACCATTTCCAAATATTTTAGAAAATACTTTTCCTGTACTTTGGGCGAATACCGACGTAAATTGAAAATCGAAAAAAGCATTGATCTCATCAAAAGCACCAAACAATCCCTATCCGAAATCGCCTACATCTGTAATTTCTCTGACCAAAGCCATTTCACAAGAAATTTTAAAGCCCATACTGGTTTCTTACCCAAAGATTTCCGCAATTTATAGCAGGCTAATTTCATTCTATTTTCCCTCCGCTTTATCCTTTAATTTTGTGATTCAACAAAACATATAGACATGAAAAAAATCCATTCTTTACGCCTTATTACACTAGGTCTATTACTCACATTTTGCTGCATTTTTTCAGTAAAAGCACAAGAGGCGAAAGACAAAATAGTCCCCCCTCAAGAACTAGAAACCATCATTGACTCTATTGCCGAATTGGCTGCCCTTCATTATATATCGGAGGAAATAGGAAAAGAAATGGGTAGCTTCATTATAGCACAATATAAAAAAGGAGCTTATAAACAATTATCTTACGAAGCACTAGGTAAAGCAATAACCAATGACTTTTATACCATCAGTAACGATCACCACAACTCCGCCTTCTATCGCCAATACCAAAAAACAGCACCACAATCGCTACTGGCAACCAAGCTAGATGAATATGGCGAAGCTAGTAATTATGGATACACAGAAGTAAAAATTGATCGGCAAAATATTGGCTATTTACAAGTCGCCCATTTTACCCAATGGGCATTTTTTGGAGAAGCCAAAATAGCAGCCAATAATGCGATAGAAATGCTTCAACATACCGATGCACTGATTATAGACCTTCGAAATAATCCAGGTGGTTTTGAAGACATTGTTGCCCATCTCATGAGCTACTTTTTTGATCAAGAACCACTCGTACTACAAACCTACTACAATCGTTTTGAAGACCGCAAAAGAAGTATTGCAATCACCGAAAAGCTCCCTGGAAAAAAAATGCCACACATTCCCATCTACCTATTAATTAACGAAAAAACAGGGTCGGCTGCCGAATCTTTTGCCTATATGATGAAACATTTAGAGCGAGCAACATTGATTGGCGAAACAAGCAGTGGAGCGGGTAATGGTTCTAGTCACTTTAGAATCTCCGACCAATTTATGGTTCAAATTGCCACTTGGGAAACCATCAATGCTATTACCCAAACCAGTTGGGAAAAAGTAGGCGTCATCCCTCATATCGCTTGTACTAGCGACGAAGCCTACGACAAAGCATACGAATTAGCAAAAATAGCAGCTCAAAAACATAAAGAACAAAAAATTGAATCCTACAAACAGCTATTCAAAGATATTGACCTTGCTATTTCATCCTATCAAGCCAATTCTAGTAATGACCAAGCCATTATTAATAGCCTCAAAGCTTCCCACCAACAAGGACTAATCAAAGAAGAGGTAATCAATAATATGGGATACGACTACCTTTATAATCATAAAAACGCCCCAATAGCTACCGCCATTTTCAAAGCAAATACCTTCTTATATCCTCAATCTGCCAATGTGTACGATAGTTATGGAGAAGCACTTTTAGCGAATGAGCAATTTGAGGAAGCTGTAAAAAGTTACCAAAAGGCAGTATATATAGCCAAAGAAAATAACGACACCAATATCCACCTATATGAGAAAGGACTCAAAAATGCCAAAGGTTTCTTACAAAAAAAGTAAGCTTTATGATCATTTTTAGGGCGTGCCGTGTATCAAAAAAAGGCAATCACCATAAAATGGTGACTGCCTTTTTTTGATACACGTCGGGCTATTCACTTGTAGTTGCCTCATAGAAACGCTATTCGGCAATGACGACTAGCAGTGTCTTCCGCTGTCAGCCCTGCTAGTCGTGCCTCATTAGCGTTCTATTTCGGCAAGCTACCGCTACTATCCCTCACGCGGTAAACAATGAGTGAATGAGTGGTTG